>PMCK01000592.1 GCA_003154095.1 Myxococcales bacterium
TCGCGCGGTAGAAGCGGGGCCAGGTCCGGCCGCAGAATAGCGGTAAGGAAATGATCCCGAAAGGGGAAAGCGGCCAATGAGCAGCAGCTTCCTTAGCGCTAAATCGACATTTATTGACTATAGTCATGACCCTGGTCATAATTCAGGAATGGAGACTGTTTCGAAGAGCGCATTGAAGGCCAAGATGCTCGAGTATTTTCGGCGTGTGGAGGAGACGGGACAGGAACTCGTGGTGACCGACAACAACGAACCAGTATTGCGCATCGTAGCGATTCGAAAGCGTGTGCCCATGGCAACCGTGTTCGCCGATGTTCGCGGCCGCGTCGTGTACCATGAGGACCCGCTTGCTCCAACGAGCGACGAGTGGCATCAAACGTGATCGTCGTCGACACTCATGTCCTGCTGTGGTGGGCGTTCGACCCTGACAAGTTGTCTGTTGAGGCGCTGCGACTCGTCGATGAAATGGAGCGCCACGGCGGATTCGCAAGCGCGATCTCAATCTGGGAACTCGGAGTCAAAGTCAAACGGCGCAAGCTTGAGCTGCCTATCAGCATCGAGGAGTTGGCTGGTCGGATCGAGCGAGGCGGTGTATTGCAGTTGTTGCCCGTGGATACCCGTATATGGCTGCGCAGTCTCTCGCTGGCATGGGAGCATCCTGACCCCGCGGACCGAGTAATCGTTGCGACTGCGCTCATGCTAGGCGTTCCCCTGCTGACGAAGGACACGACAATTCACGCATTCCAAGAAATAACTTGTGTCTGGTGACACCGGGCCAACGACCGCTTTTCAACGTGCCCATGGAGGGAACTGCTTTAGGCAGCAGACGCTTGCTTCACCTCCTTCATCCGTTGGCGGCAATCCAGTCCAATGTCAATGGAGTTGGCAGTTGAGACTGAAATTCTGCTCGGAAACTCGATATTTCAGTAGGGAACGAATGTTGCGTTACGGTGATTGAACGGGCCTGACTGCGTCTAACACGGAAGCCGCCGTCAGGCATAAATACGAACGAGCAACTACTTTCTTTTCAACGATACGATCCTAACAGGTCACCTCCGAGCCGGTGGCGTTCACTTCACACATCCAACGCGCTAGGTCGGTGACCTGAGTGTCTTTGCGCGCCGCTTCGGCACGGCAAGCCCAGTTGATGAGCCTTGATTTGCCGTAGCGGTTTGCGCTCGGTAACTCGGCGAGCCAGTGACGCAGCCTTTGCCGCGGTGGAGTTTGTCCGCCGTGTTGGGCGGTCACGCGTGAACCGAGTGCGTCCAAGTTTCTCGCCTTAAGTTCGCCAACAAACCAATAAGGAGCTTAAAACATGACTTCAACCATAGATAAACGTGGCGGAGGTGCGTTGCGCCTTCATCGTGGGATAAAGTTCAATTTGCTTGCCTGGGCTGCCATTTCCACGCTCGGGTCACTTATACCAGGCTGCCTCGATCGCCAAATCGGCGAGTCCAAGCCCGTGACAACCAATGTCGTCATTCAGAAGCAAGCCAATAATGCGATAACGGGCATCGATTTGCTGCTGATGATCGACAATTCGTCGTCAATGGCAGACAAGCAAGAGACGCTGGCCTCCGCTGTTCCTCAGTTGTTAAGGCAGTTGGTTGCGCCCAATTGCGTTGACGGTGCGGGCAACCTTGTCGACCCGCCAGAGGTAGCGCTCCTGGGTGCGGATAAACCCTGCCAGCAGGGTTCCCCTGAATTCAACCCAGTAAACAATATTCACATTGGCATAGTGAGATCAAGCCTTGGTGATCACGGTGTGGGCAACATTCCTGGAACCAAGGGAACCTGCACCGCTGGCCTCGATACTGGCTACACGGATGCCAATAATGCGGTGATTCTTTCTCCTCCCGATCTGAACGATAAGGGACGTCTTATTGGTAGCTTGGATCGGGCAGCCACAGCCCGCAGTGACGACCAAAAACCAAATGCAACGCTCGACCCCGTGCTGGGCTTCTTAGCCTGGGGCAATTCCGATCATCCTAGTCCAGGTCAGCCGGAGCTGGACGCTGCAAGTTTGATCTTTACGGATATGGTGAAGGCGGTTGACGAAAAGGGCTGCGGCTTCGAGGCACAGCTCGAGAGTTGGTTCCGCTTCTTAATCGATCCGGTGCCGCCCACACTCCCAATTGCCGCACCAGATGGTAACGGCAATACACACAGAACAGGAAGCGACGACACTCTCTTGAACCAGCGCAAAGCCTTCTTGCGACCGGATTCACTGGTCGCCATTGTCATGCTCACCGATGAAAACGATTGTTCAATTCGAGATACGGATGTGGGCTGGATTGGCGCCGATACCTCGATCACGGTTCAGACTGGATCGACACCCTGTGCGTCGAATCCCAATGATCCGAATTGCTTCTCATGCTTCACCTGCGGCGGCGCCAACCCGCCCGCGAAATGTGCTACCTATTGTCCCACCCCAACACCGAATCCCGCAACCTGGGATGATGCTCCCAATCAATTGAACATTCGCTGTTGGCATCAAAAGCGACGCTTCGGTCACGAGTATATGTACCCGACCTCTCGCTATGTCGTGGGCCTCACGAAAAAGGTACTGTGCCCCGATCAAACGTTCGGCGATATGGATTGCGATTGCACCTATGCAAAATCGATTGGTGCAGCCTGCGAACCGGGAAACCGCCAAATGCCCAATCCCCTCTACAGCACGGTTGTAGGCACGAATAGTAACAACCAGGAAGTTGTCGGCTATCCGGATTCCATTGCTCGTACGGATAACTCTGCCGTTTTCTTAGCCGGCATTATCGGTGTGCCTTGGCAAGACATTGGCAACACGGATGCCAGCGGCAACCTCTCCTATATACCCGTGACCGATCCGGCGTGGACCGGTGCGACCTCGAGCAATCAACCCGCAAATTCTGGATCGGGTGGAATTTGGGCCCAAATCTACGGCGATGATAACGCTAACATCGTGCCCAAGGACGTCCACATGGTTGAGTCCGTCGTTCCTAGGGCTGGCCTTCCCGGTCCTACTTCGGCGGCTGGCACCGACCCATTCAACGGCCATGAGTACAACACGGCACGGGGAGACTTAGAATACGCCTGCACATACACGCTGCCGAAGAGTCACGAATGCATGTGTAACCCTGACAATATGGCCAGCTGCCTTTACCAGAATCCGAATGACTGTTGCAGGATCCAATACGAGGCCGACTACGCCGGTAACCCCAATTCAGGCGCTAACTTCGATAAACCGTTGTGCGACTACACTGCCAGCCCCGTAACGCAGGTCGCGGCCAAGGGCTACCCGGGCCTGCGTGAAATTGCCGTCTTGCGTGACTATGCATTATCGAGCTCCGCAGACGTAATAAAGGGAAATTCTATCGTGGCTTCCATCTGCCCGAAGGATTTGACGGTGGGTCAAGAAAAGAGTCCCGGTTACGGCTATAACCCCGCCGTTGCCGCGCTCATCAACCGCCTGAAGGAAAAGCTCAAGGGCTCGTGCCTGCCGCGGCAACTCACGGTAATCAGCGATGACCCCAATTCCCCCGACTATAACAAGCTGCCCTGCAATATCGTTGAAGCCGTTGCCAAAGGGTCGCTCCCCAAAGATACGGATTGTGCGTCTTTCTGCACCACGAACAAACGCAATATCGACGGTCCCCCCTCTGCGCAGATGACACAGGCCGTTGTGGCTTCGATGCAAGACAGCAAGATCTGCGATAGTCCCAATCAACCCGCTTGCAGTACAATGTGCCTCTGCCTACTACCCCAGGAAACTGGAGCGAATCTCAGCATCTGTCAAAATGCAATCGATGGCAGCCAGGACAATTCGGTCCCCCCTGGCTATTGTTACGTAGATCCCTTNNTTCGCAGGCAACACTCTTCAATCTGCGGTACCCCTTGCAGGTGCATTTGTATTCACCGCTTGTCAGGGTTCTGCTCTTTTGATCAACTCCGCAGCGTCATCGCCGGTGGATGCCGGTCAATAGACGCTGACGGCGGCGAACGCCCAATCAGCTAAAGGCTACGCAAGGATAAGCGCGGCGCCCCGGGTCGATTCCCTGGGCGCCGACGTCACCGAGCAGAAGCGGCCATCCCCCGAGTTTCGCGAGCGGGTATCGAGCGGCAATCGGTCGAAAAGAGCAGGTTCCGTGCCGCTGCAACAAAAAGAAACTTGCGAACTCTACCAGGCGGGTAAGAAGATGGCCTGCGCTATGGAGCCCAGGCGAACCATCTTGATCGTCGACGATGAGCCGCATATCGTCCTGGGGCTGAAGGATGCCCTGGAATTCGAAGGTTTTAGGGTGGTGACAGCGACCAATGGAAAGGAAGCCGTGCAATCGGCCCGGTCGGAACGGCCGAACGCAATTCTGTTGGATCTAATGTTACCGGATAAGAATGGTTATCAAGTCTGTGAAGAGATACGACGGTTCGACGTGGCCGTGCCCATTTTGATGCTGACGGCGCGCAGCCAAGAATCAGACAAAATTCGAGGCCTGGATGCGGGCGCGGATGATTACGTGACTAAGCCGTTTAGCATTGGCGAGCTTGTTGCGAGACTCCGAGCGCTGTTTCGTCGCGCCACACGGACGCCCGAGATTGCCAGCTTTCGCATCGGAACTACGACCGTGAACGTCGTGACTCAGACGCTTCAGCACGACGGGAAGAAGCCCGAGCAGCTCAGCTTCTACGAAACGGAGTTGTTGCGGTTGCTATACGAGCGAGTCGGG
>PMCK01000242.1 GCA_003154095.1 Myxococcales bacterium
AGGCCGTGCTGTGGACGGCGGCAGGCATATCCACGGAGCCAGTGTGAACTTACTTGCCGCTCTCGGTCGTGCGTCGCAACAATATGGCTGCCTTGTTCTCCAATACACGGAAGGTGAACGACTCAGTCAGATAAAGTTCGACCTCCGTGCGGTCGTGAGCCGCATAGCCGATTGATAGGTCTTGCCCGACCGTGAGCTCATAGTCTCCGCCGCGCATGGACAACAGCACGGCGCATTGTTCCAAGGCTGACGCCCGTACGAGCGAGCCGTCGACCAGGCTTTCTTCGATGCGATGGCTTAGCGGATAGCCGTCGTCGCCGTCGGCGGTGAGCTCATTGTACGCCTCGACGCCCAACGCGAGCGCATAGGGCCCATTGACACCGGCGAGGCGCAGTACTTCTTTTGCGACGCTAACTGCCCGGGGCCATTCTGGACTGGACTTAACGTCGATCGGCGAGTGCGGACTTTTCTCGATGATACCGGTGATGTTTCCTTCCTTGAATCCATGAAAAATGGCAGAATCTTCAGCCCTAGCTATACGCTCGGCCGCAAAAATGACCGCGTCAAGATCGAGATCAGTGGCGCCACGCGCTGCGTAGTCGAGTTCCAAGATACTCAGCACAATCGGCGATCTCAACTCGACCAAGGGCCGCACTTCGCGAATTGCGTGACCGACTTGTTCCACCGGGGCGGTTTCGATCTGCTTAAGACGCCCCGTGTTCACACCGCCGAGTTCCCACCCATGCGGTCCTGAGAAATCGACGACCTTACGGCCCGCCAAGTGCAACTTAAGTACTCGGCGCGCCTCGCTGTCTATCTGCCGCCAAGCTTCGGTCGTAATTGGAGCTAGTTCGCGCTTCAGAAGGTCCATTACTTTGTCCCTTTCAAGCTGCCAATACCTTGCAAAGGAGAGTCAGCACTGACACCCTTAGCGCTAGATTCCGCATTCCCTTGCTGTTCAGGCTTAGCGATGGGCCCGCTCGAATTAAGGTAGATTCCGATGTTGGCTGCAAATTCAGGACTGTTTCGGCGCAACCACTCGAGTACCATTATGGCGTGCTCGATCTCTTCGTTCTTGTTATGCACGAGCACTGCTCGCAACTCATTGTCAGTGCAGGCTTCGGCGCGCTGCTGATACCAATCGACAGCTTCCAGCTCTTCTTTGAGCGATACAATCGCTCGGTGCAAGTTCTTGGTTTCTTCGGAAAGCAGATCGCTCTGCTCGTGGTAGATTTCGCTGCTCATGATCGTACCTTTATACAAATGATCAAACGTTCGTGTGGTTGCACGCCAACGCAACTTTGCATTGGGCTCATATGAATAACGTTCTCCAGAGACCCCGATCGAATGCGAGCCTCGTTGACATTGCGTTCTGTTGTCGTTCTCGACGCAATTCAGTAACGCGAACAATGGCAAGCTTCACGGCAATGCGCAAGCGGCGACTCTGATTCGCGTTGCTGCTGGTTTTTATCGAGGACGATGGTTTGGGACCACGAACGTATCTTTGGATTTGCCGGCGAGCGACCAATGCCCCTTCGTGAGGTGAGAAGAGTTTTCGCAAACCGCAAATCAGGGAATCCACTTGTCCTCTTTCCAATCGTCGTATTGCGATTGGGCAATAGAACTGCAAGTCATGTGCCGTATCTGGAGCTGCGTGTCTTACAGCAGCAACGTCCGTATGTTCACCGCCGCAACCTCGAATTTCCCTCGAAAATGGCTGACCCCGACAACTTTGCCGTTCACATCAGAGGAATCGCAAATTGCCTCGTGCTTTTCGCAAACTGCGCGCAAATGGTTTCTCACGTTTTGCAAGTCGCGCGGTCATACCCACGGTCTGGCTTATGACTCTTTCACTCAAAAAGAGGCGTTCATGTTAAGGCTGCGAACAATCTTAGTCGGGCTGCTGAGTCTGGTAATGCTACCGGCCCTCCTGGGATGCGTCGCGAGCATTCGGGGGAGCCAGCGCCGCTCAATCAACACCGAACCTACATACAACAGGCATGATTCTCGTAATCACGCAATTTCCAATGGCGATAAGTTCGAAACGCCGTCAATGAACGTGGGTTGAGTCGCTAGGGACGCGATTTCCTCGGTGTTTCTTGACGCTGCAGTCGTTTGCTCGTAGTTGCGACGTTGCACTCCGAGACTAGCCCTAAATCAAGATTTGCCTTATTGCGAATGGATCTTTGCAATCCACCAAGATTGAGTCAGACGTTAGACCGTCGGCGTAGGCACCAAGCTACCATTGGATGTGGGCACAGCGGAAACGCGGGCAACCACCATACTCCAAATACCGCGAATTGGCGTGCATCGTACCAGTCGCTATTAGTTGGCACAACGCTTGCGTGGCTCATGCGGAACGGTGTGGCGTTTACGTACTGTCCCTGTCGCTCAGTGTGTAGTCAGTCAAGTTGGCTCAACGTGGGGCGGCCACTGGCACTTTGTGAGGTAATGCGAAATGCATGTTTCGGATGCGCGGAAGCGTAAATGTCATCATCGGAGGTTTGGGGCAGGACCCAGTCCACCTCCACCTTCGAAATCCGGCATATTTCGGGTTAAGCCTACGCCACGAATGGGTTTGAAGCTCGGCGGGCGCTATGAAATCGTCGGTCTCCTCGACTGTGGGGGAACCTCCGAAGTCTATCTAGCAAAGGACGCGCTTGCCCCTCTGCCGGTCATCGTAAAAATGCTCACCGAAGAAGCCGCCAGAGATATGCAACATCGGGAACGCTTCATTCTTGGCGCCCGATCGAGCATGAACCTCGAGCATCCGGCCATTGCTCGCGTCTTTAGCGTGGAGATACCACCAAACGAACCACCCTATTTGGTTATGGAAGCCTTGCGTGGTGAGTCCTTGGCGGAGTATCTCGTCCGCGAAAAGAAGATGTCACAACCGATGGCCTTGGCCCTAGCGTGCGAGGTCGCATCCGGTTTAGTTGCGGCTCACAAAGCGGGCATCATTCACCGCGACATCAAGCCAGGAAATCTTTACTTGGTGGGCCCTCCAGGGGCGCCCCGGTGCATCAAAATCATCGATTTTGGATTATCCAAAGATCTACGAAATGTCGGCTACGGGCCCGCCAGCTTGAACTTGGTCTTGGGAACGGCGCAGTACATGGCACCGGAACAAGTCTTGGCAGATCCCGTTGACGAACGAACGGATATGTACGCTTTCGGAGTGGTACTATTTGGAATGCTCACTGGCGCTTTGCCGTTCGGTCTTAGACCCGGCATTGACCTTTTTTGCCAACACTTATTCTCCCCCGCGCCACACCCATCTAGCTTTCTGCAAGACGTAGACCCTCGGCTGGAACAATTAATTCTCCGATGTCTACGCAAACATCCTGAAAATCGCTACGAATCAATGCAGGAGCTACTTGATGAACTCATTGACATCGGGAGCCATCCGATGGCAAACACCGGTGAAGTATCCGTGGCTGCGCTGAAGCGCCTGCCTGATGTGTACATACCTCGCAGTTCGAAGGGGAGCGGTGTTGCCGAGGACTTAGCGCGACACTTTGAATCGGAAGCAACGCCTTTATCCATACCACAGCGAAAATCGGAATCGGAATCGGAATCGGAATCGGAATCGGAAGATACGGTCAATGAATCGGTCTTCAAGGTCGTGAAGGAACCACCGAGTACCAAGTAGTCAAGATGCCGCACCCACTAGACTGCGCATCTACCGCGCCACTCACTCGCCGCCCACCGCCTGGCGAGTGCAACTACGTTTCCGTTCCGATGTAACAAAACAAGAAGACTCCTCAGCCCGAACTAGCCGGGCTGGGAGTTTGCTTATGCTAATTATGCGATGGGGTAGTGGGGAAATAAGCTAAGCCGTATTCGCGGCACATTGCCCCAGGCAAAAGTCGGCGGGGCAACGCGCGTTCCTACTGGTTGAAAGGAGCCACGGGTGGCGGAACGATGGCATCGAAGCGAGCTTTAGCGGGCAATGTGCCGACCTTCGCGGCGCGATCGGGATCCACGAATGGCCAGGGATTGGACCCCATGAAGGCAGGGGCCGTAGCGAGGTACAGCGAGGGCGGCAGTGCGTGGCTCGCTATGTTCGCGTCCCACACCGTGGCGTTGGATACGTAGTCGAAGTTGCCATGCCGAAGGATCTGCGCCTTGACCGCCGGATTCACTTCACAGGCTTGACCGTCAACGGCCCATGCTCCCAGGCGATAGACAGCCGATAGATTCGCATTGCAATCGTCGGCTGTAGCCACCTCGTAGACTGCAGTTGCTGCAGTAGCGGGAGTCATCAAGACGTTCCCAACCACGTTGACGTTTACAGCGCCGCTTCCGAAGCTTATGGCATCGCGGAATGAGTCACCGGGCGAAACATCGCGGTGCCGATCGGTCGCGTAATTGCGATAGAACGTCATGTCGCCGGATCCGCCGTGAACGTTGTCGAGCACGAGATTCGCGGTCTGGTTGCCTTCGATGAGCTCCATGTGCGGCCAAGAGCAGTGGCTATTGATGTCGGGCATCTGCCACGCCCAGGCCTCATTGTCGAATGCGTCATCGGCGTAGTTGTAAGCGATGACGTTGCCGCCTCCGCTGTTCTCCATGACGATGACCGTGTTGAAAGCGAACACGATGTTGTTCTCAATCAGCGAATCCGAACTTTGGACGATCGACACGCCGTACGAGCCTCCACCTGTATTGTACGCTGTTGCGTGGTGGATGTAGCTGTCACGCAGTACGCAGCGGTAGCAATTCTGGATCATGATGCTTCGGCCGGTCACCATGGTGGCCTCGACGTTCTTGAGCCAGCTATACGAGGAATTCGTCATGCTGATGTTAGCGCCTTCACCATTGGTGACGAACAGATCCTCCACGCCCGCGTACCTAACGGTGCCCAGCGGCCCGTTGAGTGGACCGTACCAAGTGTTGGGCTTGGTAATCTTTGGCAACATCGCTGCGGAGAACGAAAGGTGGAGCGGTGAGGTGAGCTCGAGTACGTTTCCGCTGACTGATTTTATCTCCACCATTTGGCCGACCGAGCGTAGGCCCCCGTCATTTCTCTTGAACCAACTACAATTACCCGTGTACACCACCGCCGGGTCGTCGAGCTCGTCAATTAGGGCAGTGTCGTTGGGCTTGAAGGTGCTCGCGTCAGCGACGGTGATAAAGGTCGAACCCTTGGCTAAACCATTAGTCACAGCCACTGAGGTGTCATTTTGGTAATCGCCGCCCCAGCCGATTGATATGACGGCGGCGTAGTTGTTGACGGGCGCGTTCGTTCGGACAATCTTTGTCAGACCTGGCCCATCGCCGCGTAGAACTATGCCCTTGGTGAGAATGAGCGTGTTGCTGCTGAGATAAGTGCCAGCCGGAAGCCGCACGACCTGGCCAACTGGGCAATTGTCGAGCGCACTCTGGATGGCAGCGTACGCATCGGTTGAATTGTTGCCATACGTGGCCGCATCAATGGTTGCACATATTGTCGTGCGCGCCGGGATACCGCCGACCGCATTGAGACCCGGATTCCAGACTGTAGCGCGCTCGGCCGGGATGACTGATTGTCCGATCATTGCCCCACCCACAGCAGGCGGAGTCGTTCCGGAACTTGCAGCGTTAGCTCCACCCGTCGAAGGCGAGCCACCGGTGAGAGTTGGATTCTGTCCACCTAGCGCAGCATTGGCTACGCCGCCGGTCGCAGCGTTAGGTACACCGCCTGTCGCAGCGTTGACTGCGCCGCCTGTCGCAGCGTTGACTGCGCCGCCTGTCGCAGCGTTGACTGCGCCGCCTGTACCGACGCTCCGCGCGCCACCGGTTCCGAAACGGCGCCGGCGCAACAACTCGGCGGCTGCCGCGTCACCTGACACTGCAGTGTCGGCACTCGCAGTAGCGCTTCCAGTACTTTCCGTGGCCGGACTAGACGCCGCATCTTGTCCGCTGCCGCAGCCATCGAGCATCATGAGGATTACCCATAATGCCGACACACTGTGATTGCTTTGCAATTTACGAAAATTGATTCGCAGATTTCCAAATGTCTTCATGCGAAGGAACCTACGCACGGTTCTGTGAAAGAAAAGGCCTGTAATATCAATAATTGACCGGGGGCCAAGCACGTCGCTATTTTCGCAATCTGCGAACCGTTAACAAACAGTGTTTGTCACTACTTTCATTACATTGTTCGAATTGCCGCATTGACCGGTGCGGACTAGTGACTAAATCATCCATATATCGGGGCGTTAGCGCCGACATCAATCGCAGATTGTTCCTCGATCATTGAATCCGAAAAGGTGGTTCTGCGCGGAAGCTGCATGGGCAAATGCAAAGATGCGGGTGGCCGCCCGATGCTCGATTCGCAAATTGCCATTTGCAAAATAAGTAATCTGATGTGTGACGCAAAACTGCACTTGAAGGATCTCAAACAGGCGTGCGATTGACCGGCCACCAGTAGATTACATACCGATGGTGCGAGGTCCGCATTCGAGCCGTAGCGAACCTTCCCACAAGGCCTTCACAGTTCTTCCGGCTACGTCGAAGATTCGCGAATTGCGATTGGCTTTTGCAATCCACCCACTAATGGCACGGGCCGATCGCTGATTGAGGGTGCCGAGTAACGACCAACTGCGTGCACGTTAGACTCGCGAATGACCGAATTGGAGATTTACCCGCGATTTGCAGCGATGATGGCCCTCGGCGACTCGTTGGCATGCGGCTTGCGAAGAGGAGCGTCGAGGTGACCGTCGCAAAGAGGGTCTATTGTGACAATCTGCACGTTCCTCACGGGATATTTTAGAACATGCGTACTATCGGTATACTCACGCCAGCCACGCTAATCACCCTTATTGGATGCGCCCCTATTGTTGCGAACGATGCAGGCGTTCAACAATTCGCTGAAAGCAGCGGGGGCACAACCGCTGTGAGCGAAGCGATAGCAAGTAGCCAGTCGGGCGAAACTGGCAACGCTGGGGCGTCAGACCTCGGAAGCGCCACAACTGGCGGCACTTCCGTGAGCACCACGGTTGAGGGCGGAGCTGCCGGACACGGAAACGTGGACGGCACTTCTATGGCGGGTGGGACTGGAATTGTCGGCGCTATTGCTTGCGTCGTGCGCGTTTCAGGCACTACCGGAAACGATTCGAATTTAGGAGATTCGTGGCCGAGCGCAGTGGCCAGTGTACAGGTGGGGCTCGATCTGGCAGAGGCGCGCCTGAGCGCTGGAGGTTTTAGCTCTTGCGACGTCTGGGTCGCGGCGGGACTGTACCACCCGTCAGCGACTGACAATTCGGTGAGCCTGACGCTGCATTCCAATGTAGGACTTTACGGGGGCTTTTCAGGTCAAGAGACAGACCGAAGTCAGCGGAATTGGGCGACCCACCATGCTGTTCTAAGCGGTGACCTTGCGGGTGATGATATTGCCGGAAACCTAACCGCCAACCGTAGCGACAACTCTAATACTATTCTAACTGGAATTGATGCTTCGCTTCTCGACGGCTTTACAATCAAGGGGGGAGCGCAGGCCGTGGCCGGAAGCACGGGAACACTTCTGGTCAGAAATTGCCACATCACTGACAATTCGAGTGTTGGCATCAGCAATCCTCGCGGCGGCAGTCTCACCGTTGATTCTTGCATGTTTGACACCAATGGCGGTGACGCAATCAATGCCTCCACGTCATCAATGACAAATGTCAGCGGTAGCTCCTTCACGAACAACTCAACCTGCATTAGCTCGGGCGGGACGAACCTGAGCGTGACCAATTCGACGTTTTCGAAGAACTCGGGCACGGCAATCAAGAAGGTGTTCGGTTCGATTACTGTCACCCAGTGTCAATTCGTAGATAACCAGCCCGGAAGCGCCATTAGTGCTTCTGATTTTTCCTCAGGAACCGTTACTAATTCGGTCTTTAGGGGGAATTCAGGAACATCGGGGGGGGCAATTGCCATTAGTCTGGGGAGTTTCAAGATTGCCGGCTCGGTTTTTTGGAGCAATTCAGCACGCCAAAGCGGTGGAGCACTTTACATTGCTACTGGCCCCGCATTCTTCGCGGTGTCCAATTCCACTTTCAACTCAAACTCGGCGCCGCTCGGTAACGTGGCGAGTAGTGCTGGTTCTGACGGTACAACGTACACATCATTTAACAACTCCATCCTTTGGGGCAACAATGGCACAAATGCCGTATCCGGAGTTACCAAATATGGTTTCTCCATTGTCGAAGGAGGGACCGGGTCCGGCACTATTGACGCTGACCCGCTGTTTGTCGACTCGATCGCCGGTGACCTACACCTCGTGAACGGCTCCCCTGCAATCAATGCTGGTGACCTCGGTCTGGTATCGAGTTCTGATCAGAGCGTTGACCTGGACGGCAACCCTCGCATGGTTGGCAATGTCGACATCGGCGCCTACGAATATTAGCCTTTTCACCTTGCCTTCAACCTGCCGGTGAAGTTGCGTCGGTCGACGCTGGGCACAAGGCTTGCAGGCGATACCCATTCGGCCCTCAGGCTTCTATGAGCACCTTCGAGATTGAAATTGTTAACACCTCGTCAGGACTTCTGGCATTGGAAAGCGACTGGCGGGCTCTGGAGGCGCGCCTACCGGCCCTACCATTCGTAAGCTTCGATTGGAACGTGGCTTGGTGGCAGCACTTGCGGGAACAGAAACTCACGGTAACCGACGAGCTCGCCATAAGGACATTTCGCTCAGCGAGCGGTGAGTTGTGTGCCGTGGCGCCCCTAATGCTCACGCGTCGGCCCGGCGTCGGACCGATGCAGTTTAGGCAATTGCAATTTTTCGGGGCCGATCCGAACATGACCGAAATTCGGGGTATCGCGACACCTGACACGCTTCGGCAATACGTATACGCAGATCTGCTCGAGCACTTGCAGATGGATCGGGACTCTTGGGATTGGCTGGAGTTTAGCGGCATTCCATCCGCGCCGACCTTGGTAAGTGCCGTAAAGGAGCGCTTTGCGGATGCGGTCTGGCTTCAAGACGTATGCGATTATTCTTTGCCCCTAACGCCAACTTGGGCGGAATTCAAACATGGGCTGTCCCGGAATATCAAAGAGTCACTCCGCAAGTGCTACAACTCTCCTAAGCGCGATGGCATCACGTTTTCAATCGAAGTGGCGCGCACTGCCTCGGAAGTGACGGCAGCAGTGGAAGAATTTCTGCGCCTGCACCTGTTGCGTTCCGAGCTGCGTGAAACGACCCACCACAACAACGTATTTGCAACCGAATCCGCGCGCCTTTTCTTGTTCGATGTGTGTTTGCGTTTTGCGGCGCGCGATGCAATTCGCATTTTTCAACTCAAAATAGCCGGCAAAGTGGTCGCGACCCGAATCGGCTTTGCGTTGGGCGACACGTTGTACCTCTATTACTCAGGATACGATCCTGCCTACTCACAATACAGCATTATGACCACAGCTCTTGCGGAAGCAATTCAATATGCGATTGCTGAGGGGTTTCGGAGCGTCAATCTCTCGACGGGCCAAGACGTGTCCAAGGATCGTTGGAGCCCGAACCACTTCTTGTATCGGAACGCCATGTTGGTGTCTCCGTCCTGGCGTGGAAGGATCAAGCACCGCACGTACGCGGTGGTTCGCAATGGCCTCGATAATCTGCCGACTACGATGGGACTGCGCGGGTTACTTTCTCGCCGCAGTTGACCAGAACTGAGGGCCTAGCCGGGGAAGGTCTGTACCGTTTCAAGCGAAACTTGTTCCTCGCGGGCCATTGCCGGTAGACCCTCGCCATCCATCTCGGCCAAAACCACCGTAATGTTGTCCTCGCCGCCACGGCAATTTGCAAGCTCGATTAGCTGCAAGCAGGCATTGTCCAAGCTGGCCGCCGCCATCAAAATGCTCTGCATCTCTTCGTCTTTGACCTTACCCGAAAGGCCATCCGAGCAAAGCAAGATGCGGTCGCCTCGACGCAACGTGAAGCGGTTCAAGGCGACGATTATGTTCGGATCGGTCCCAATTGCTTGGGTGATCACATTCTTGTATTGAAAAGTTTCCGCCTGCTCGCGCGTGAGAGTCCCTGAATCGATAAGGCTCTGAACATAACTTTGATCACGCGTGAGCTGAACGAAGCGACTGCCTCGCAAAACGTAGGCCCTGGAATCCCCAATCTCTGCCACGTAAGCGCGACGCCCGTGAATTAGTACCGCGGTCAGCGTCGCACCCATGCCTTGTCGGCCAGTATCGGTGGCCGTGTTCCACACTTTCTCGTTCGCTTTCTCTACGCTGGCCGTAAGAGCCGCTTCGGCACTCCCGCCCTCGCCTGCGGGCATTTCCAAGCGTAAGGAGTGGAGGGTCAGTGCGCTTGCAACGTCACCAGCCTGCGCACCGCCCATGCCATCAGAGACGGCGAGTAACACGCCACGACTATCCACCGCGAGCGCGATCGGCTCGGGCATGCTGTGGATTGGAAGCGATTGCATCAGGTCGGCAATTACGAACGCATCCTCGTTCTTTTGCCGCACTCGGCCAATGTCGCTACGTCCGAAGACCTTGAGAGCTACGTTTGGACTCGTCATTTCGAACCTCGGTCAGGAGCTCACGCACGTTGCATGCCAGTCCGATTCATGAGGGATGCCGACTACGGTACCGTAGATTGGGGGGCATTAACCTGTTCGCGGGGTCTCGGCGCCCGTGGGTAGCGTTGTAGCAAATTGCCAATCCACATGGCAAAATGCCTCGGTCTCCGCTTTGCTTGTCGAAGTTGCGGCACGTGGCAGTTTGAGTTGCGCGCGCTCATTGTGCGCCCATGCTGGATGTAAGTCGCATGAAAATACTGGTTATTGACGTCGGTGGTACTCATATTAAAGTTCTGGCTACCGGTCACGAGCAGCGGATTGAATTCTCTTCGGGCAAGAAGATGACTCCGTCGAGAATGGTTGCCGCCGTGCAAGCTGCAATAGTTGGGTGGGAATATGACGCTGTGTCGATCGGTTATCCCGGGACTGTGGTGCATGGTCGCCCGCTCAATGAACCTCATCACCTGGGCACCGGCTGGGTTGGGTTTGACTTCAATACAGCGTTTGGGCAAAAGCCCGTGAAAATAGTCAATGACGCGGCAATGCAGGCGCTCGGCAGTTATCAAGGCGGTCAGATGCTCTTTCTCGGTTTGGGCACCGGCCTTGGCTCAGCGCTCATAGTGGAAAATGTACTGGAGCCGATGGAATTGGCGCACTTGCCCTACAAAAGGGGTCGAACGTACGAAGACTATGTTGGCCTAGCGGGGTTAGAACGCCTGGGAAAGAACAAATGGCGTTATCACGTGAACAAGGTTGTCGAACAGCTCAAAGACGCGGTGCAGGCTGATTATGTAGTACTCGGTGGAGGCAATGCTAGGCTGCTCAAGAAACTCCCACCCTCAGCACGACTAGGCGACAATTTCAAGGCTTTTGAAGGCGGCTATCGGCTTTGGACGGAGCAGTACGGCGGCCCATCTAGGGAGCGGTTCGCACATTGACTCAAGCAATAGAGAACTCAGGCGCCTTTGGCGCACCCGGAATCGAGCCGCGCTGGACCTCAAGTGCAAAGGAAGGTTTGGGCACTGCCTATCATACCAGCTGCCGGGTCTGGTTCACCCTTAGCCACGGCATCGTCAACGAAATCTATTACCCCTCCGTTGACCAACCGAATACGCGCGATTTTCAGTTTTTGATTAGCGATGGCGAATCGTTTTGTCACGAGGAGAAACGCGACCTAGAGCACCAAATAGAGTACCCTGAACGGGATTGTGTCTTTTATCGCATTACTAATTCGGAACCTCGTGGACGCTACCGGCTAATCAAACACATCCTCGCCGATCCGCATCGCTCGGTAGTCCTCATGCACACGATACTTGAGGTGACTGATGAGTCGTTGATTGGGAAATTGCGCCTCTACGCGCTCTTGGCCCCTCACCTCGCACGCCGCGGCGCTGGCAACTCTGGCTGGTGTTCGGAAATTGGTGGCAACAATCTGCTCCACGCCGAACGCAAGGACGTGCATCTTGTCATGGGATGCAGCACGGGTTTTTCGCGGCGGTCCGTCGGGTATGTCGGTTCAAGCGATGGCTGGCAAGACCTGATGGACAATTTCAAGATGGACTGGGAATTCCGCCATGCGTTAGATGGTAATATCGCGTTGACGGGCGAAATTGACCTAGAAGGCGGCAATGAGTTTTCAATCGCAATTGCGCTTGGGAGAAGTTGCCAAGCGACAGTTGTAAAATTACTGCAATCGCTAGCGGAACCGTTCGAGGTTCATGCCGGAAGTTATATCCGGCAGTGGCAACATACGCTGGTCAATCCCAAATATGATTTCAGTCTGCATACGTCCGACGGCGGGCATATGTACCGGTTGAGCCGTTGTATCTTGCTCGCCCATGAAGACAAATCCTTCCAAGGGGCACTGGTAGCGTCGATGAGCATCCCCTGGGGTGAGACAAAAAGCGACGAGGATCTGGGCGGTTATCATCTGGTCTGGACACGTGATCTCGTACAGAGCGCCTCCGCCTTACTCGCAACGGGTCAAAGTGGGACTCCGCTGCGCGCTCTCATATGGCTGGCTGCTATACAGGGAGCGGACGGTAGATTTCCGCAAAATAGTTGGATCGATGGCAACGCCTATTGGACCGGGGTGCAGCTCGATGAAATAGCCGCCCCTATTTTGCTTGCCTGGCGTTTGCAGCGCGAACGCGTTCCGTTCGGCAGGTTCGATCCTTTCACTCTGATCTTGCGAGCGGCAACCTATCTCATCCGAAATGGTCCAGTAACCGCGCAAGAACGATGGGAGGAGAACGCCGGTTACTCACCGTCAACTCTCGCAACGGTCATCGCTGGTTTGGTGTGCGCAGCGGAGCTAGTCGAGGGGCGCTCCGAAACAGGAACAGCGGATTTCATTTTGCGGTACGCGGACTGGCTAGCGGCGCACTTAGAGGAATGGACCGTCACTACAATGGGGGAACTAATCGAGGGTATCCCGCGCCACTATGTTCGGATTAATCCTACGGATCCTGACGCCCCCGATCCGCACGCTGATCCCAACGCCACTTCCCTCTACGTGGCTAATGGAGGTGGCCACTATCTTGCTAGAAATATTGTCGGGGGCGATTTTCTTCATCTGGTTCGGTTAGGCATCCGTGCCGCTGACGATCCCCTCGTACGAGACTCGATTTCAGTCATGGATCGCTTGCTCAAGGTCGATCTTGCGCAAGGTCCAGGCTGGCGGCGCTATAATCATGATGGTTATGGACAGAAAGACGACGGAAGCGCTTTTGACGGAACCGGCGTCGGTCGCTGTTGGCCCATCTTGACGGGTGAACGCGGCCACTACGAACTTGCGGTCGGACACGATTCAAAACCCTACGTTGCTGCAATGGAAGGGTTCGCTAACGAGGGCGGCATGATCAGCGAGCAGTTGTGGGACGCCAAAGACCTCCCTGAGAAGGAATTGTGGCGCGGGCGACCTACAGGCGCAGCCATGCCACTGTGCTGGTCGCACGCTGAATATCTCTCCCTAGTGCGCAGTGTTCATGACGGAGTGTGTTTTGATCGAGTTGAACCTGTCTTTCAGCGTTACGTCGTCAACCCGGTGGAAATTACGCATGAGATGTGGAGCACCCGGCATTCGATTCGCAAAATGCCAAAAGGACGAATCCTACGCCTCATCATTGAGGCTGACGCGACCGTCTTCTGGTCCGCCAATGACTGGGCAACCAAAATTGAGACTGAGGCCATCCATATCAGCGCGCTGAATCTGTGGTTCGCCGATCTTTCGACCCAGGACTGCTCCAAAGGCACGGTGATCAAGTTCAGTGTTCGCCGCAAAGACCCTCAAGCCACCGAAGACACTGACTATTCAGTAACTGTCGGCGAATCAAAGTGAGAGGTCGCGGAAGTGTCGGTATTCCGACTCGGACGGGTTTTGCCGGAATAACATGGCATTGGGGTCGCTATGAGTCATATCGGACCCATAGTCAGAATATTGCTGACGTCGGCAATTGGCCCACGCCTTGCTTGGCGACCGGAGGAGAAGATCACCAATGTCTATCATCGCGTGGGCCATTCTCGGGCTGATTTCAGGTTTTACGGGAAACATGATCGTCAACAAGACAGGGGAAGGTTTCTTCTTGGACATGGTTCTTGGGATATTGGGTGCCGTTGGCGGTGGTTTTCTATTTCGCCTGCTTAGGGCAAATGGGGTAGACAACTTTAGCGTCTGGAGCTTACTCATTGCAGTTATCGGAGCAACGTTGTTGCTCGTCATCAAATACGCACTCGTGGGTCGCAGCCATACTCACACCGATACAGACTTTTCGTAAATGGGGGCGTTCACAGAGCAACGCTCTTATTCAGTCAGCGTCGGCGAATCGCGGCAAGAAATCGTAGGTACGAGAACTAGCGGCTTTCAGCTCGCGAACGAGGGCTCCCCAGCTTTCGCCCTGCTCGATGCCAAGTTCCCTTGCGATATCCGCTAGTGCCAGTTCTTCGCCTTCGGTTACGGATGTGGGCGCATCCAACGCCTCGGCGGTAGTGCGCGCGATCGCCTCCGCGTACGCGAGCAGACCCCTCAGCTCGTCGTCATCAAATTCGAGTTCATCTGATGCATGGGCCAAGAGAAGTATGTCGTGCAAGCCTTCCATGAAATAGGCCGTGCCGGGATGCTCAGCGATCCATCCCCGGAGAATTCGCTCTCCGTCTGCGCCGATTGCGAAATGATTGTGGGCAAGGTCCACTAACCGCTCTTCGCGCAGGGGGCTGATCCTGCCAGACGCCCACGCCACGTAGACAAGTGGCAATAATTTCAGTACTTTATAGTTTGAGGCGTTGATACCTATGTGCTGTAGAGTTTTCTTCATTCGATCGCGTTGCATGCAATTGCGCTAGCAAATTGCATGCTCGGCACCTGAGTTGAACCGTCGCATTGTGCCACACGCGGGTCGCAATTTGCCACGCGCGAAGGATTCTTAGTCGATGTCTCGCCGCGATTCGCGTTTCCGGGCCGTCATGCCATTCGAGGCCCATACTTTGCAGGGTCAAAGGAGTGCCTAGCGAAACTCAGCAGGTTGAAGACGGCGATCTTGCACATCCTCGGCCATGGGGGTGGCGCCAGACTGGGTCAATCGTGCTCGAGGCTGTTCGCAATTGGCAAGCGGACAATGTTTCTCGTCTGGCTGCAGCCCTCTCCTGCTACACGCTCATCTCGATCGCTCCCTTGGGAATCTTGTCGGTGGCGATTGCGGGAGCCGTCTTCGGTCAAGCAGCAGCGCGCGGTCAGATCGCCACTGATATCAGTTCAATGGTCGGAACGAGGGCTGCGCGAGCAATTGAAACAATCATCTTGAATGCGCACGCCCCAGGCACGGGCACCTGGAGCACGGTCTTGGGTGTCGTCGTTCTGCTCTTGGGCGCGTCGGGAGTGTTCGTCGAGCTTCAATCGGCCATGAACTCGATATGGAAAGTCGCTCCCAAGACGGGTGAAGGCGTGATGACGTTCATTCGCCAGCGTTTTTCTTCATTTGCAATGGTTCTCGTCGTCGCATTGCTCCTGTTCGCGTCGCTGCTACTGAGCGCGGCACTTCCGATCCTCGGTAAGTACCTCGCGGGAACAATGCTGAGCGGGCAGTTCGTTTGGCAGTCGATCAACGCATCGGCATCGGTCGCACTCGCAACGCTTCTGTTTGCACTGATTTTTAGGGTGGTCCCTAACATCGACGTTGCCTGGAAAGACGTTTGGCCCGGAGCTTTTGTCACGGCGATCTTGTTCACACTCGGCAAGTTATTGCTCAGTCTTTACATCGAAAACTCGCCAGTGACTACGTCATACGGTGCGGCAGGGTCGCTGGTCGCGCTCGTGATTTGGGTCTATTGTTCGAGTCAGATCATCTTCTTTGGGGCAGAACTCACCGAGGTGTACTCGCGCCGAGTCGGAACTGGGGTTCAGCCGACGGAGCATGCATTCCTTCTACAACGACCGACGGCAGGCAGCAATGCCGGCTCGCAGATCAACGCGAGGCCTGCATGAACGCCCACATGCAAGGTCCGACTCAACCGCGAGCCAGACGCGACCTCCGCATCGACATCTCATTTAAGACAATGCTACTAGTTGTCGCCGCGTTAGCGGGATGTTGGCTCGCACTTCATCTCTTGCCCATCTTGCTCGTCGTCGTGGTCGCCCTATTCCTCGTAGGCACGCTCAATCCAGCCGTTGAATGGCTGGAGCATCACGGTCTCAAGCGTAGCACCGGGATAGCAATCGTCTTTTCTGCCTTACTAGTCACGACGGCGCTCCTCGCGCTATTGACTGTCCCTGCACTCCTAGACCAGATACGCGCCCTCATCGTGCGGGAGCCCGAAATGAGAGGTCAAATCGCCGACGTGCTAGCGCACCATCGACTCACAGCGGCTATGGCACCAACCCTCAGAAATGTGCACTATGACGCAATCGCGCGAGCAGCCGCCGGAACCGCCTTTGCGATCTCGAGCCGCGCTCTAGAAATTATCGCATACCTCGCCAGCTCGATTTTCTTGGCGCTCTACGTAATGATCGATCGTGATCGCCTGCGCGGTGGCTTGTTTGCAATGTTACCCCGCTCGCAGCACGTTCGTCTCTCCCGCGTGCTGCTAAGGCTTGAGACGATTGTCAGTGGTTACATTCGTGGTCAAGTTCTAACGTCAGCACTGATGGCGATCTTCGTGTTTGCGCTGCTCGCTCTGTGTCGAATCTCGAATGCCCTGCCGATTGCCGTGTTTGCCGGTATAGCCGATGTGCTTCCGTATATTGGTGTAATCCTTTCGATTGGGCCTGCCGCGCTTGCGGCTTCTGCCAAGGGATGGGTTGTCGTCCTAATCGTTGTTGTCGTTCTGCTCGCGTACGAGGAATTCGAGAGCCGCTTCCTGGTGCCCAAGATCTACGGACGTGCCCTGCGGCTGCCGTCCTCTATCGTTTTGCTAGCACTTCTCATTGGGGGCACATTGATGGGCATTGTCGGCGCTCTGCTCGCGCTTCCGGTTGCCGCAGCGATCCGCATGCTAATCGAAGAGTTGCGCGTCACCCTCCCCGGCGAGCAGCTCGACGATGCTGTCGTGCGCAGCCGTGATGCGAGCTCCGAGAAAGAATACGCGCAGCGTTCGCAGGGCGTGCCAGCTGCTCAGGCGGCGGCTATAGCCATCGAAATATCCGAGGACCGTCAGCACGAGGAAGATGACATTCGTGCTGTAGACTCAGCTGCTAGTTGATTGCCCTTCGGTACTTGGCGGGCGCTTCGAACCAATCATGCCGTAGCTCTTGAGCTTGCGGTACAGGGTCGCGGATCCGATCTGGAGCTGTTCGGCGGTCTGTGTCTGGTTGCCCGCGTTCAGGTCCAATGTCGCGAGGATGTACTCTTTCTCGACCTCATCCAGTGGCCGTACCGTTCCTGAGATGGCAGCCGGTTTGGGAAGCGCCAATCGGATTTCTTCGGACAAATCATCGAGTTCAACTCGACTTGCACGGGCGAGGGCCGCGGCGCGCTCCATGGCGTTCTCGAGTTCGCGAACGTTGCCCGGCCACTCGTAGCGCAGGAGTCGATCGGCAGCGGCAGGAGCTAGACCGGAGATCTTGCGCTTCATACGCAGCGCCGCGTCCGCGAGTAGCACCCGCGCCAGGGGCAGAATATCGTCTCTACGCTCGCGGAGCGGCGGAACGTGCAGTTCGACGACCTTCAGCCTGTAGTAGAGGTCCTGCCGAAAGTTACCGTCCACGACCCCAAGAGCCAGGTCGCGGTTGGTAGCAGCCACGATGCGCACGTCGACCTTTCGACTCTTATTCTCTCCTACACGCCGAATCTCGCGTTCCTGTAGCGCGCGCAAGAGCTTGACCTGCATGCCNNCCCGGCGAGACCTCGCCGACTTCGTCCAGCAATAGCGTTCCGCCGTTGGCGGCCTCGAAGAGTCCCGGTCGGTCGTGGGTCGCACCCGTGAACGCGCCGCGTGCATGACCGAAAAGCTCGCCTTCAAGGAGCGTCTCGGTGATGGCACCGCAGTTGATCGCAATGAACGGGCCAGCGGCGCGCGTGGACTCGTCGTGAAGGAGCCGCGCAATTCTTTCTTTCCCCGATCCGCTCTCGCCGGTGATAAGTACTGTGGCATCGACCTTGGCTACGCGGCGAGCCAAATCCACGACTTGCCGCATCGATGGGCTCTTGGCGATGACCCCGAGGGGCTCCTCGACGTCGCGCGCCACGCGGACGAGCGCTTTGCGATGCTCTTGTAGCTTGCGCTCGGCAGCCTTCAACGTCTCGGTGACCCGTTGGAGCGAGACATCGAGGCAGTCTTTGAGTCGACTCTTTTCGAAGAATAGCAGCTCCTCGGCACGCTCAGCACCCCACTCCTCGCGAGTGCGACCAAACAAATGGCAGGCCGCGTCGCCCTTGCCCATACAGCGATCTTCGAGGACGTAGACCTCCTTGCCCAGAGTCCGGCTGAGGTAACCGCTCGTGAGGCCACAGATAGTCCAGCACATCTGCGCGTCAGCGCGTCCGAAGTGCAGGAGATGCTGTTCGGCCTCATAGGAGGCGACAAGCGTTAGCCCGTCCTTAGCGAGGGCACTCGTGCTTCCCGATTCGACACGGAAGAGGCCCTCGAGGTTGTGGATGCGTAGGCCAGCCTCGCGCCAGTCGTCGTCGCTTTCCCACTTGAACTCGGATTTCATGGCCTCAGCCATCCGCCAGCCGTGAGCGAAGCCGAATTGTGTGAACACAGTGCGGGCAGCGGTAAACCCAAAGTTCTCGACCAAGTACTTCCGCAGCAGCCCCATCGCGACCGCATCGATCAGCAACGCGCGCTGACCCGCGAACCGGATTACCCCTCCTTCCTGATCCAGCTCCAGCAATTCGCTGTGATCCAAGTCCTCAGCACGCATCGGTTTGCTCCATCAAACTGAAGGAGCAACTACTTCATTTTGATGGCATGCGCCATACAATGTCGTTCGCTGTTAGCTGCATTACAGCGAATTCATATTCGGCACGGAAGCTGCTTTCTTTATCGGCACTACGGCCCGGAACCTTCGTTTTGCGCGAGAACTTCATCTGGGACTCGAGCTTTGCGGCGCAGCGGCCCGCGTGGAGAGCGATCGGCCGGAAAGGTCGCTGGGAGGGTAGGAATGTCTACAAAGAAACTGAAATCTGCGATTCGAGATGATGCAGCCCGCAAGCTGTCTATCGTCACTGAGGTCCGGCGTGAAGAGGCACTGCTCAAAGCAGGGGCCCTGCAGAGCGCGATTCTCAACAGTGCCAATTTCTCGAGTATTGCCACTGATGCGTCGGGCGTCATACAGATATTCAACATCGGCGCCGAGCGGATGCTGGGCTACGCGGCCGCTGAAGTATTGAACAAGATTACGCCCGCAGACATTTCCGACCCGCAGGAAGTCATCGCACGTGCAAAATCGTTAAGTCAAGAACTTGGAACTACGATTGCTCCTGGTTTCGAGGCGCTTGTATTCAAGGCCTCCCGTGGGCTCGAAGACATCTATGAATTGACTTACATACGCAAAGACGGCAGCCGCTTTCCAGCGGTCGTGTCGATCACGGCGCTACGCAATGATATCGGCGCCATCATCGGCTATCTATTGATTGGCACCGACAACACCGCGCGCAAGCAGGTGGAAGCAGAGCAGAAAAAGCTCGATCAGCGACTGCGCGACCAGCAATTCTACACGCGCTCTCTCATCGAATCGCACATGGATGCGCTGGTGATCACGGATCCGTTGGGCATTATCACCGATGCCAACAGGCAGATGGAGGCGCTGACGGGCTGCACGCGTGACGAGTTAATCGGCGCGCCGTTCAAAGACTACTTTACTGATCCAGAGCGGGCCGAGGCGGCCATTAGGCTGGCGCTATGCGAGAAGAGAGTCACCGACTACGAGCTTTGCGCGCGCAACCGTGACGGCGCGACAACAGACGTCTCTTACAATGCTAACACCTTCTACGACCGAGATAGGGTGTTGCAGGGCGTATTCGCCGCCGCGCGGGACGTCACGGAGCGCCAAATCAACCAGCAGGCCCTGCAAAAGACGAACGTCGAGCTGGAAGCAGCGAAATCCACCGCGGAAAAAGCCAACCTCGCCAAANNCGCAGCCCGCTCAATGCGATTCTCGGTTTCGCGCAATTGATGGAATCGGCCTCCCCTCTACCAACAGACTCCCAAAAGGAAAGCATTGCCCAGATCCTGCAGGCGGGATGGCATCTGCTGAAGCTAATCAATGAAATCCTCGACCTTGCGGTGATCGAGGCGGGAAGGGTGTCGCTATCTACGGAACCCGTGTCCTTGGCCGATGTCATGTCCGAATGCCAGACAATGCTGGAGCCCGAGGCGCAACTACGTGGGATCGGCATGAGTTTTCCGGTTTTCGAGATCCCGATCTTTGTCAGCGCTGACCGGACGCGGCTCAAGCAAGTTGTCATCAATCTGCTCTCGAACGCCATCAAATACAACACGGAACAGGGAAAGGTCGTGGTGGAGTGCAGCACAAGCACAAGCACGCCGGAACGCACTCGCATTAGCGTGACTGACAGCGGCGCAGGTTTGTCTCCGGAGAAGGTAGCCCAACTATTTCAACCGTTCAATCGTCTCGGACAAGAGGCGGTGGGTGGCGTGGAAGGCACGGGCATCGGTCTGGTGGTGACAAAGCGACTAGTAGAGCTGATGGGGGGCCTGCTGGGCGTAGAAAGCACTCCCGGCACGGGCAGCGTGTTCTGGTTCGAGTTGCTCTCGAGCGCTGCGCCGCAGCTTGCATTCGACAGCTCCGCGCCCGCGGCCCGCGACGAAGTGCCGGTGTCGCCCGACGCGCTGCAGCACACCCTGCTCTATATCGAAGACAACCAGGCGAATATGAAACTCGTGCAGCAAATCATCGCGCGGCGCCCTGACATAAAACTGTTGACCGCGGCGAACGGAATTCTCGGCGTCGAGGTAGCGCGCTCAGCCCTGCCGACAGTGATCCTGATGGACATCAATCTGCCTGGCATTAGCGGTGTCCGCGCCATGGAAATCCTGCGTGAAGATCCGAATACGGCAGACATCCCCATCATTGCACTTAGCGCGAATGCCAACCCCCGCGATATCGAGCTGTGTCTCGCGAAAGGCTTCTTTCGCTATCTTACCAAACCGATCAAGATCAAGGAGTTTATGGAAACGTTGAACGCGGCGTTGGAACTGCGAGAAATGAAACAATGTTAACTCCTTGGGAACAGAGTCAATCTAAGGTCAGGACTTGTGATATTCTGAACGCCAANNAGGTCTGCGAGCTTCACCGCCAAAACCGCTACACCGTGATCCTGCTCGATCTCAAGATGCCTGACATGGACGGTTTCAAGGTCATGGATGATCTGAAGGAAATTGAAACGGACTTCAATCTCCCGGTCCTCGTTATTACTGCTGAACCGGGTGAAAAGCTGCGGGCGCTGAGAGCTGGCGCTAGAGATTTCGTTAGCAAGCCGCTCGATCTGGCCGAAGTTCTAATGCGCGTTCACAACATAATCGAAGTCCGCCTGCTGCACCTGGAAATGAAGCAATTCTACAGCGAACGCGTGGAGGAACTGCAGTAAGGGGACTGTAATTCCTGCCCTGACAGCAATACACAGAATGTGACTGTGAATCATGAGAGGTCGATTAATATGATCCGGCTCCTGACGACTAATACTGCCATCCCAATGGAGTCGAGCAGGCCATGCAATTGGAGACTTAGTGCTCAACCGGAGTCGCGAAAATGGCCGGCATGCTAACTTTCAACAACCAACTCGTGTGGGCAAGTCCTGTCATGCGCGAGCTCATCGAGTCGATTGCGCTCGTGGCGCGGTCGGATACCCCCGTGCTAATTCTCGGAGAAAGCGGAACTGGCAAGGAACGGGTGGCGCGCGCCATTCATGCCGGAGGCTCTCGTGCCAGTCAACCTTTTGTAGCAATCAATACATCAGCTATTCCCGAACAGCTCCTGGAGAGTGAGATTTTTGGGCATGTCCGCGGCGCATTCACGGGGGCGACCCTGGCCCGACGAGGGTTGATGATGGAGGCCCATGGCGGCACAATGTTGCTCGACGAAATTGGCGACATGCCACTCGTGCTTCAACCAAAACTCCTGCGCGTACTGCAATTCGGCGAAACCCGACCGATCGGGAGTGATCGGACCGGACAGGTGGATGTACGGGTAATTGCGGCTACGCACCGTGATCTAGGCAAGCTCGTACGAGAAGGTCGTTTTCGTGAGGACCTGCGCTATCGGCTGAGTGTCATTCCACTTCTTGTACCGCCGCTTCGCGACCGGCGAGAAGACATCACGCCGCTCGTTACACAATTCCTTCGGGAGTCGCGAGACCGAAACTTGGAGTCACCTGTAATCTCAATCAGCGACGAGGCGATGAACGTACTGAATCAGGCGCCATGGCCTGGCAACATCCGCGAGCTCGAGAACGCCATCGAGCGACTGGTAGTACTCGGCCGCGAGGCGGTAGTAACCACGGACGACCTTGCGTTCCTGCAGGACAAGCCCCCACAAAATGCATTACGCGAGATAGATGACGCGTCCCTTACACTCAAACAGATGAACCAACTCTATCTTCAGCGGGTCCTAGCTCGAACCCATGGAGACAAGGCACGCGCCGCAAAGATTCTGGACATTAATCTTTCTACGCTGTACCGGTGGGAACGCTCTAGGGGTTGAGGCGGAAAGGACAGCCCCAAAATGAAGGGGAGGCTCCTTCATTCTGATTGTATCAGCCCGACGCCCGCAACGGATATCAGTCTAACTGACTGAAATTATTAGCTTCTATCTGGCGGCACCAATGTTGCTGTAGAGGCGAGCGAGGGATCTGGATCACTGCGTACCCGAAGGAACGTCTCATGCCATTAGCTGAAGCAATCGCCGACACAATGAATCCGCTGCCCAAACGATGGGACGCGAAACTCGACTCGCTCGTTGTTTCCGCCCAACATAGCGAAGGGAAAGCTATCGACTTAGATGCACACCGACAAAACAAACTACGCGGCGACCGAGTTACAGTGGAAGCCGTATCGCACCCGGCAAGGTCTCCGCTTTTCGACGGCGAACTCGTTCAGGCAAGCCCAGTCATGCGCGACCTCGTGGCGTCGATTGCCCTTGTGGCACGCTCCGATACACCGGTCCTGATTCTCGGTGAAAGCGGCACCGGCAAGGAACGCGTGGCACGCGCAATTCATGCCGGTGGAAGTCGTGCCAACCAACCCTTCGTCGCAGTCAACACATCGGCTATTCCCGAGCAGCTCTTAGAGAGTGAGCTTTTCGGACACGTGCGCGGGGCATACACGGGCGCGGCCATGGCGCGCCGAGGGTTGCTGATGGAGGCCCACGGCGGCACAATGTTGCTCGACGAAGTTGGCGATATGCCCCTCATGCTTCAGCCGAAGCTGTTGCGCGTACTGCAATTCGGCGAGGCGCGACCCGTAGGGAGCGATCGAACCGGGCAAGTGAATGTACGGGTCATTGCGGCCACTCACCGCGATCTAGGCTTGCTGGTACGCGAAGGTCGATTCCGCGAAGATCTACTGTATCGATTGAATGTTATTCCCCTTATAGTACCTCCGCTTCGAGACCGCCGGGAAGACATCTTGCCGCTCGTTACGCAATTCCTGCGGGAGGCAAAAGACCGAAACCCGACGTCACCCGTAACCTCGTTCAACGATGAGGCAATGAACTTGATAAATCAGGCGCCGTGGCCTGGCAACGTCCGTGAACTCGAGAACGCCATCGAGCGACTGGTAGTACTCGGTCGCGAGGCAGTGATAACCACGGGCGACCTTGCATTCCTGCAAGTGAAGTCTTCTGAAGGGCTGTCGCGAGCAGATGACGATACGTTCTTGACACTCAAACAGATGAACCAACGCTATCTTCAACAGGTGCTAGCGCGAACCCATGGGGACAAGGTACGTGCTGCTGAGATCATGGACATTAATCTTTCGACTCTATATCGATGGGAACACTCGAAAGGTAGCGGACCGGCAGCATAAGTGGGGGCGGCCACGCTCAATACCTTCGTCGCCACAACAGATCGAGCCCGGAGCCACCGTGGTCGCCTACAACGGCCGACAGCGCCCAGGCGCGCAATAGGCGCATCTCGAACGTAAGAAATGTGCGATCCGGACTTTGGCCGGCAGCAGGCTCGCCTATTTCTCGTGTCATTCGCGCGGTCACGCGTGGCGAGATCTGCACATCGAGCTCCGGGCGTGCGGTGCCAGTGCTCGTATCGAGGCGTGCGCTTACGTCGAGCTTCGTCACACCCGAGATAGCGCGGTTCAAACCCTTGACCGCTGAATCGCCGGCAACGCCAACCGCCACGGACGCTGATTCGCCCCCTTGGCTTTGCGTGCCGGCGGCGCCAAACGAACCGTCAGGAGTACCAAACATCAATAGGCTCAAGACCTTGTCTGAGCTCAGTGGTGGATCGGACCGAAGGGTTAACTTGCCGTCCTTCACGGTTCCTGCGTACTCGGCAAAAACGCGGTACTCAGTCGGCGAGTCCCAGCGCGCCGTCGCGACAATCGATGGATTGCCGGGCTCGTCGCCGTCAAACGTCACAACCCCGCTCTCGATATCGAACATCTTGCCAGACACGTCGAGCTTGCCCCCTTTGAGCTCAAGGCGCCCCTCGATTGTCGTCTTGCTTGCCATACGGGCAAGCAGATCGCCGCCGAGGTGCACCTTGAGTTCCCTCCCCCTTTGGAGCCAAACCGATCTACCGAGATGCACCTCGACTAACATCGGCTCGCCTTGGACTTGCGATTCATTGCTGATTGGCTGCACCGGCAGCGCTATGAATTGTCCATCCCGTCGATGCGCTCCAATCCGTACATTTTCGGCCAGATCGAGATCCTGCAGGGTCGTCGGATCGAGCTCCGGCAAATCGAGATGGATCTCCGGCAGATCGACCTTGATCTTCGTTGCTTTTGCCTCAGCGGACCTGTTTAGGGTAACGTCGACACGCCCCCAAGCGTCGCCGATGGCCTGCCCCTCGACAGTGATCGGAATTTCCTCGCCTTCTGAGATAGCGAGGTGAACTTGTGCCGAAGACAGTAGTAGGCCATCGAGTTTTGCCTCGGCGCTCCCAGTTGCACGACCGGTGAGGCCGCGAGCCTCCAAACCTTCGACGCGAAGGTCACCCTTGTGAATCGAAACACGCGCACCAATCGATTCGAACCTTTGCCCAATGGTCGGAATTTGAATGACGCCCTGCGAAATCGAAGCGTGACCTTCGACTTGTGGCACCTCATCGACGAGGGTTGCTTCCAAGTTCGCGTCGATTAATCCTGCGAGTTCATTGACTGAACCGCTCAAGAACGGAGAGACAACCGCGAGCTGAAAGTTTTTCGCTCGGAGCGTACCGTGGAGGCCGAGATCGACGCTAGGCATGAGTCGATCACTCCAGCTCATCTGGGTTGCTGCAGCGGCTTCGAGCGTGCCGCTGTCACGTCCCGATAGTGTTACATTGCCGGCGAGTTGTCCATTGGCGCCGTTCAATGTGATCTGGGCTCGCTCGACAACGACCTTACCGAGCCCGAACTGCCTTGTGTCAAGCATCGCGACGAGCGCAGCATTGCGTCCCCAATCGCGAAGAGTAACTTGTCCGCTGAGCAAACCCGACAATTGTTGATTACGAACGGTTGGAAGTGCATCCAGGGGCAAACGGTCGAATCGAACGACGATGTCACCTTGCAATGGCGACCGTGATTCTAGATCTGTGGACGAAAGTCGAGTAATGTCACCAATCCAGCTGGCTTCGAGATTTGCAACCGGCTTACCCAGTACTTTAGCTTCGGATCGAATATTCCCTGCATGCAGAGAGCCATCGGCATGTAGACTCACGTCGATACTGGGCCTAGTCTTGCCGGCTATTCGCTCCGTCATTGTCGACAGGCGTTCGATGTCTCCATCAACGACGAGATTCGGATTCTCGAGTGTCCCTTCGAGCGCAACATCGAGTGATGCCTTACCTCGCAGGCCTTGAGCCTGGAAAATCGGGGGCAGTGTGCGAAGCGATCGGCGGGGCATGTGGACTTTGGCGACCACGGGCATTCGCAGGACCTCGGATGTGTCGAGTCGCAGTGTATCCCAGAAGCTTTCAGGGAGTTCTGCCGCGGCTTGAACGTTGACGAGCGCGCCGACCTTGTCGAACGATCGCCCAGACACTTCGGCTCTTGGGCGAGCGCCCGAAATCGTAACGTCGAACTTTCCGTCTATTCCTCGAAGCGACCAGGGCTGTTCGCTGAGGGCGACCGCTGAATTTTTGATGGGGGCTTGTTCGTCACGCCGCCCGACGAGCTCTAGTGATTGTGTCTCGACTCGGGCCAGGACTTCGGGGTACTCGCGCCCGCCGCTTCTGCCACTCGCGGTCAGGTCGAACCGGATTTTACCTGACGCACGATCGAGTGGCAAGCCGAGTGAAGAAGTCCAAGTCTGAACTTGTGCTAGATCGATTGCTCCCTGCACCGACAAAGAGAATTCGCGCGAATCGAGCGCAAGATCGGGACGCTCGACGACGCTGAGTGGCAGCGCGCGCGCCGAGACGCTGATTGTGTTTCCCGGTGCCAGCTTCGCGGCAAATGTCCCATCAATCTTGCCTTGGGCTAGTCTGAGATCCATGTCCGCGTCGGCATTCTTGATGGGACCGGTCCCAAACTGGTACACACTTCCACGAACGAAGCCTTCCGACGCGGCGCCACGCTTTACATAGTGAGCGGCGAGTGTCAGACGCCCGGTTCTAATGGGTGAAGGCACGCCGAGGAGGCGCGCTAGACGCGCTCCGTCAAGTGCTGCGGTGGTGGCTTCCAGCTGCTCGAGTTCTCGCCCGATTGTGAGTGACGCGTCAGCTGTACCAGCCCCGTCGATATGCAGACCGTTAATCCGCGTCGTGCCGCCGTTCAACCGTATCTCGTCTGCTGAGATTGTAACTGCACCTTGGTTCGCAGGGAGCACGAGACTTGCGTGTTGAACGCGCAAATATCGTGTTAACCCAATTTCCGCCGTGAGTTCGAATTGCTGCGCGTCGTTGCGCTCGACTTGGGCCGATAGTCGAGTCAGTGCTTGATTGCCGTCCGCATCGACATCGAGCCGACGAAAGCTTTGCCCGCCCGCACGGATGTCGAGAGCGCTCACATGAATGACACCGGACGGAGCATGGAGTCCGCCCGCAGCTTGGGCACGCACATCGACCTCGCCGGTGCTGAATTGGGTGTGTTGTATATCACGCAGCCGAGCATGCGTTTGAGCGGTCCAATGGCCGTCGTCGGGCCAGTATCGGGCGCTAACTTCGACTAAGCCTCGGGCACCGAGGCCATTGGCAATCCTACGAAGTCGCGCGGGGTCGGCAAGTTCGGTCGACCCTGAGACGGAAACAACGGATTCGGAGGGCTTTGAAGCGAATTTTGCCGAATAGTTAATTGTCGTGTGAGCTCCTGGCTCTAGGATCCGGGCTTGCCCTTTTGTTGTCACTGAACCTGCAGGGTCTTGGCGAACGTCTCCAGCGATATGCAGAGGTGGCAGATCTGTCCCAGAAATGGACCCAGTCGATGCCGATGCATCGTATTGGCCTGCAATTGCTCCTTGCAGGTGAGTGAACATCACATGCGCGTTTGCGCCGAGCCGCGACTCGGGTGCGTCAGCGAGAATGGCCGCGAGATTCACGTCATCAGCACGAATGTCGGCCTCAATCTCCGGATCATTATCGAGCGCGGCATGGCCATTGACGACGAGAGTTGCCGGTGCCGTTGTCATTGCCGGAGCAAAGGACAATTCATCTTCCACGGACGCCTGCGCATAGAATTGAATGTCCGAGAGTGTTCCTTCGGCCGTAGCGTGCAGGCTAAGCGGATGCTTTAGGTGAACTTCGGGCAGTATGCGCGCCGCACTCGATGACCCGATGCGCTGGGCGTCGAGCGATGCTGACATCTTGTCATCGACCCAATCGAATGTCGCAGCAGTCGGGCTGTCCGCAAGCATGCCGCTATACCAGGCGTGCACTACTGGCCCCTGCGCCCGCGAGTCACTACCCTTACCGCTAGGCAACTGAGCGACAAGCAGCAAGTCCATTACGCCGCCGGTTTGGCCCTCTAGATCGATTTGGTACGGCAAGCCGCGCGCACGCGCGTCGACTCGATCGATCTGCAAGCGCAGCCTGGGCGCAACCAATTCTAGCTTTGCTAGCGCATGTCCGATCTCAGCATCAATGGCTGGCGCCGAACCGAGCCGACCCTGGACCCATGCATGATTGATTTCGATCGCGCGGATATGAATCGTGGGAAGCGGCGCGTGGCTCGGGCCTAGGTTCGGGTGTGACGGGGCGAAAGCGGCGGCGAGTGTCGGAACGTTGAGCCCATCGTCGATGAGCCGCACTTCGACGTGATCCGCAGTGACTTTACGGATGTCGATGGGAAGCGAGTCATGCGGATGCACAAGGATGGCCCAAACTAGTGGCACAATCGAAAGATGCGCACTGGCGCCCCGCACAATCAACACTGCGCGCCCGTTTGGGTCGAACATCGTTGCATTGACGCCTTCGACACCAGTCAGGCCTATCCGCTCAGCGTGCTCGATGGTAAGGTTGCCCGAGAACTCTCCCTCTAGCACCTTGTTTACTTGTGTCACGACGTACCCACGAACCGCAGCCAACCTGAGCGCGCCGAGCAAAACAACAAGCAGGAACAGAAAGCCTCCGCCAAGTACGAATGCCAAGGTAGCGATTCTTCGTGCACGGTGGTTGGATCGGGTAGGACGCGTAGACTTTGACATTAGAAGGATTCACCTATGCCGAGGGACGCTGCAATCGGTGCGCCCAGAATGGCCAGGGGGACGCCCTCATCGGGCGAATTCGGCGCCTGCATACCTGGAATACGGTAACCGACGTCCAAGCGAACGGGACCGATGGGGGTCGCATAGCGAAGCCCAATGCCGCTGCTTAGGTGTGGTCGCCATCGAAACAAGAACTGGCGCGGTGCCACATCACTACCGTCGGTAAACAGCACGCCTTCGATGGGTCCACCGATTGGAAATCGTAGTTCAATGCTCGCTTCCCACAATGTAAAGCCGCCAAGAGGTAGATTGCATATTGACCTCGAATAAGTCGGGTTTGCCGGATCGCATTGAATGGCAATCTGTGCGCTCGTTTGCCCAGGATTGAAGAAAGGAACGATACCATGCGGGCCGATCTCGCGCGGGAGATAGCCTCGGTTCGACCCCGCCCCGCCCGAGAAGAACCCGCGCAGGAACATGATTTGCAAATCGCGAACCCAGTCCGAGCGACTGGCAGCACCCGGCGTCTTCGTCAGTGCATCGGGCTCGATGCTCGATCCATAGTTCATCGGGAAAAGGAGCCCGATTGTGCCCCGTAGCGCTACGGTGACGCGGCGGCTAACGGGTAGATAAGCGCGCGCCTCGGGTTGAATCTTCAAGTCGCGAGCATCGCCACCAACACCTGCGAATTGCACGGTGTTAGCTATGTAGATTCCCTTGTGGGGTGATATTTGCGAATCGCGAAAGTCGAACATTGTGGTAATCGCAGGGTAAGAGATCACGATTGTGTGAAGGTCTGCATCCTTCGCGCCTTGATAAGCAAAAGGACTATTGAGCTGAACATTGTGCGATAAAATTCCGTTGAATTTTCGGTATCCTCTTTCGAGCCCTGCGCTGGCTCGAAGTTCGCGGTAACCGAGTATCGGCGCACCGGGGATGGGATCGGCTGACAGCAAGACTGGATAGATGCTGCCCTGTGCACGGACCAGCCCGTGCGTTCGTGGTTCTAGAAATCCGGGTTCGCGCAACTCGGAACGCAGCTTCACCTCAGGGAGCAAGGACTCCGGAGCAGCAAATGAGGGAATGTGCGTCGGGTAAAGGACGACGCCTGGAACGAGTTCCGTTGAAAAGCGCCGAAGGCCGCCGAGGAAATTGAGGTCTTCCCATCCGGCGATCAGATGCAATTCACTCCGCAACGCATCGACCTCGGCTCCGCCACCCAGGCGAATGCTTTTAAGCTTGCTAGGCTCGACGCGCACGACGATGGGCACGACTGGATCTTTTGCCACGGCGGCATCCTCGGAAATCTCGGGCTTGACGCTCACTGAGCTAAAGACTCCAAGTTCGAGCAGCGCGTGCTCGGCACTGAGCAATTCGGCAGATGAATACAGTTCGCCAGGAACGAGCGCCAGTGCCCGACGCACCGGTTTCTCGGGAATTGAACCGAGGCCTTCGATGCGCACTTGACCCAAGTGAGCAATGGGTCCTGGCTCAACCCAGAAGCCTACGCCAACTGTGTCACTCGATAAATCAACGTCAGCCGAGTGGCGGACCTTGACGAATGCGAACCCTTCGTTGGACAAGAGTTCCTTCAGGTCGACTTCGCTTTTTTCGAATGCCTTTTCCTCGAATCGCTTCCCAACCCCAACACTCGTTCCAACCGTGATCTTTGCACGCGCCAAAAGAGCAGTTGGCAACTGCTCGAATCCGTGAAGTTCGAGGTTCCCAACGATCATGGGCGGTCCCTCGTCGATCATGATCTCAACCGATATTTGTCTTGCGCTCTTGTAAAATACCCGGCCAGCTCGAACCTTCGCATTGTAAAAACCTCGCGCGCGATAGTAGCGTTCGATGCGTTGCAGATCGCGCTCGAGCACATAACGATCGAATACTTCGTAGTCGTAAATCACACCTGGGAATAGACCCAGAAACTTCGGGCTTTCGCGACTGGCGATCTCGCTGCGAATTTCGTCGGCGTCAACAACGTGGTTACCGGATAGATCCACGCTGCGTATCGCGTAGCGACGGCCGGGCAACGTAGCGCAGCCCATGACGGCATGCAGAGCCGCAACCGCACAAGCAAAGAGCAACGACCGAAAGAGCCCTGCCGGAACCAGCCGGCAAGTCTTCGTCAGTCCTAAGTCGCTATCCACGACTCTGAGGCAATGCAAAGGGCACGCCGCGGCCTAGATCGTGCTTTCGACTACGAAAGGCCAACAAATGTGCATGTTTGCAAAATTGGGCGGGTGGTCAAGCCTGTGCGCGGCGACACTGTGCCTAGTTGTGGGGGCATGCGGCTCGTCGCTACCGGGACCCCCGCTCGTGTTCCACGGCCCTGACGCCTATGCCGAGGTTCCCTACCCGCCACCGGCAGCGATGGTCGAGGTAGTGCCGCCGTCCCCAAGTTCCGCGCTTGTATGGTTGGACGGCTATTGGACGTGGCAAGGCCAGTATTACCTATGGATGCGGGGTGGTTGGGTGTTATGCCCCGCTGGCGGGTCTTATGCCACCTGGCAATCGTATTACACGAACGATGGACGTCTTATGTTTGCACGGAGCGCTTGGTACTCCGCAGATGGGAGCCGCATACGCCCGCCTGCGATTCAGTTGTCTGCGAACACGCCCCCCAACGAGAGTACTGCTGAATTTCAATCAGCCCGCTGAGCTTTTCGGCAACCTCAACGATGAGTCATGTGACTCGATGCATCTTGCAATCGCAATTTGCAAGATGCGAATTGGACAATCAACTGGGCGATGCGTGCGTGGCGGCCGGTGATGCCGGCTGATGATTCTGCATCTCGTTGAGTCTGTCCGTTAACTTATCCACACGCTCCGAGAGTCGTTGTCGAAGGTCCGCACCTGAGCTTGGAGCCATCAAGAGAGCCGCCCCCGCGCCTACTGCAGCCCCCAACGAAACTAATCCGATTGCCGGAAGAATCAATTGCGCAACGGATCGTCGACGTTGCAGGCCAACCACACCCAGCAAGTCGTCGATCTCGAACTTACGGGCAACTTTGACGGCTTGCTGGGCTCCAATTAATGAGCCAATAGTCCAGAGGGTTTTCGAAATATTCATCAATCATTCCTTTCGTTACGGCACGCTCAGCCGATGCCAGCGTGAACGGGGGAGCAATTCCGATGCCAACGGCTGGGGCCGTTGGGTTAAGCTACGGCTCAACGACGTTTTGGGGTTGGCTCGGTAGAGGTGTCGCGTTACCGGATGGGAGGAGTCCCATTAGTAGGAGTGCCGGGCACGCGAAGTGCATAGTTTCAGCCTATGGAAGCGTCACCAGCTAGTAGCGTATCTTCCGATGTGCAGAGGATCGCCGACCTGGCACAAGCTGCGGCCCATCACGCCGCGGAGCTGCTTCGTGCGGAGTTCGCGCTTGCGAAGGACGAGTTTCGCAGCGATTTGCAACTTGCAAAGAGACGAGCGATGAGCATTGTTCTCGGTGCTCTCTTGCTGCAAGCTGGAATCACACTTCTAGGGCTGGGTTTCGTAATCTTATTAGGTGCAACGCCGACCGCCGCGTTTACCACGGGCAGTGTATTGGCGGCGCTGGCCCTGATAAGTGCCCTTTACGGAGCGCGTGTGATTCAGGGTCACGCTCTTGCAATCACCCAAAAACGCATTTTTCGCGACGCCCAGAGCGTCGTTAGGCCAGTCCAATGAGCAACACCGAACATGCACAGAACCTTCTGAACGCGGAACAGGCCCGTCTCAATCTCGCTGGCAACCTGCACGACATGAACGTGGCGGGGGAACGCTTGATTCGACACGGAAAGCACCAATTGAAGAGTACTGCTATAACACTGGGCGCTGCGGCCCTGGGCGGCCTTGTAATTGGCGTCGCAGTGGGTCGGGTATCAAGCGGCAGGCGGGCCAATTCAGTGTTCACGGAGTTGTTGGGCCGAGCGACGGCGGCATTTGCGTCAACGCTTGCGACTCAGTTGCTCGCAACACTCGTCTCGAAGCGCAGTTGATTCGTGCATGACTTACAACTGCGAATCGGGGGGTTTACTTCCGCTCCAATTCCCCCGGTTCTTGCACCACGTGCTTCGCAGACTTCCCCCATGCGGTCGTCGCCACGATGCAATTCTAGGGTAGAGCGGCCCGCAAGTGCGCAATCGTCGCCTACAGCATGGGACCAATACGAGTGGCACACGCATTGCACCACATTCTGCCCCACGAGTGACAATTTGTTGGTAAATGTACAATGATTCATAGCGTGAATTCGAACCCAATCAGACATATCCCATCGAGCCGCCTGGCTGATGATCGCGGACCGACCTCCGGCTATCGGCTGAGTATTCAGCCTAATTGGGCTAGCGAGATACCCATTCGTTTTTGGGATCCGTCNNCAGTCCAAATTAGCCGTGATCCGACATCGATTTTGGTCCGTTGTCACAGGAGCAGAAATTCCCCTCAACACATGGGCTATCGAGGGTGGTCTCGAATTGCCGCATCCGAACGGCATCGTAATTCACCCGGACTCTCAAATTGGACCTAACTGCCGCCTATTTCAACAAGTTACATTGGGGACTGGCCCGCGTCCAGGCCTTCCTGTACTTGGTGCAAACGTGGATATTGGAGCAGGCGCCAAGATTTTGGGAGGAGTACACCTTGGAGATTTCTCCGTTATCGGCGCCAATGCCGTCGTAATCACTGACATTCCTGCCGGAGCAATTGCCGTCGGAATTCCCGCCGAAGTGAAGCCCCACGCGCGTGCGTTGTGGGACCGCGAGGTACGCAGTTCGCGGGGCGAAGATCCGTTCCGACGGTTCTGAGGCTTAGGAACCGTAGCGAATTGCCACACCGGGGCAACACCAAATTCGCAAATTGCGACATATTGTAGGCAGTTCGCGAATGGCCTGCGCTAGCGCAGAACCGCACCAAAAAGCGACACTGCGTTGTCTCGGGTGGCTGATATCACGGATGCCAGTGTCACAGAGTGCTTGTGGCCAGAATAGCCAATTACGCCAGCAATCGACGCAAGTAACAGGAGAGACCCGCCCCAACGGGCCTGGCGCTTTGAAATGCGTCGGCGTACGGGCGGAGCCGCGATCCTGCGCCCTTTCACAGGTGGTTTCTCGAACAACTTGGAACTCGGTTCGGAGCGTCGAATTCCAAGTAATCTTGAAATTCGAACCGCCGACGAACTGCTCCTTGACGTGGCTAGAGGCTCCAAGACATCCGCGAGCTCAGCAACGTTATTAAATCTGTGTGCTGGGTTACGCTCGAGACATCGTTCAACGATGCATACAAAAGACTCGCGCAAATCGGGCACCAGCAGACGCAGATTGGGCAGTGGCTTATTGAGCACTTGAGTCTTAATCTCGGCCAGGGAAGTTCCACCGAATGCTGGTTGTCCTGCCACACACTCGAACATCACGGCCCCGATCCCCCAGATGTCCGTGCGGGGGTCCGCTGGCAAAGAATGCATTTGCTCCGGTGACATGTAAAGGGGCGATCCTGCAAAATCACTATCCTGCTTTTGTTGCCTGAGCCCTCTTACGTTGGGCTGTATCGAGATCCCAAAGTCGAGCAGTTTGATTATATCGCTCCCATCACTTTGTCTTGCTACAAAGAGGTTCTCCGGCTTGATATCGCGGTGTATGATGCCAAGCGAATGTGCCTCGGCAAGCCCCTCGCAAGCATCAAGCATATAGCGCGCGGTGAGAGGTGCACTCAGCCGAATGCTTTGCTGAAGCGCAGTCCACAGGTCGACCCCGTCGAGCAATTCGAGGACGATGTAAGGTAGATCCAGCTCCGAAAAGTGCTCGAT
>PMCK01000035.1 GCA_003154095.1 Myxococcales bacterium
GGTTGCTAGTTGCTAGTTGCTGGTTTTACTTTTATCTATCTCCAGTGGATTCGGCATTAGGCCACTGACGAAGAGCAATGACAGGTGCCGCAGGTGATTAGCGTAGTAGCCACCGCCCCAGATATGCACCAAATCTTTCCAGAGTACCTGCCGGAAATTGTCGTCTGACGAAAACAGGGCGCTTGTAGCGACGGGTCCAACGAAAGCTGCGTTGTGCACGGTGCTGAACTTCTTGCCGCGCAGCGTGTAGCCGTCACCTATTGAAAGTGGACCTTGGATGCTGAAAAACGCATTGATTTGCGCGAGTACTTTTTGCGCGCGCGGTTCACAAAACCAGGCTGCGTCTCTTGCCAAACGTAGCGGTACCCGACCCGGTCGAATCCTGCTGTTGGCTCGAGATATCGGCGCGTTCAATCTTGCGATAGGTCAAGCCCGGCTTGCGCGTGCCGTCACGACAGGAAAGTCAGAAATTCACAACCGGGTGTTTGATGTCGAGTAAGCCAATTTGTGTTGTCACTTTGTCACTGTCACGCCATGAGACGGCTGTCATGAAGAACAAATTGGCAATCCGTATTCCTTGATGATTTCTTGACGCACCGCAGTTAAGTCGGAAAAATTGAAAATCAAGATAGGGTGTTCATATTGGTGACGATTGAGTGCCATTTGACCGAGCCGCATTTACTTTCATCGTGTTCGGGAACAAATCAGATGCGAGCGCGTTTGAGAATGTAAATACGAAGAGAATAACCAATGGCCAATATGAAAGTTACTGAGGGCACGTTGTTCATGGCGTTAGAATCGGGGGCGTCATGGCCACGATATCTGCGCAAGCTCAAGAAAACGGCGTCCAACGTGCAAGCCGTCGTGCAGATGCCCGGCGAGCCCGCCGAACAGTTTACCAAACGCGTGCTCGATCGTTGGCAGTCACTGCTCAACACTTCGGCTCCACCTCATCGGTTCGCGCTGGGTACTAACGTGAATTGGGACGTAATGACGTCGGACGCGAGACGCTTATTGGCGCAAGGCGCACTCGGCAAGCCATCGGCTGCGGGCGCGAATGAACTCATTATTTGGGGTGGAAAATCCATGAGTGCGGACGAGCAAGGGCGACTATTGGCCCTGGCCGGCGCATTGGTCGAGGGCCACGCCTCGTCACACAGAACCGTACGCGTGTTGTTCACCGAAACCGACCCGTTCAACGATTCCGTCATCGTCCCCTATTCCGCATAATAGTGCGGGTGGCCTAGCGTTCGGCCTCAAGACTCCTGACGCGACATTTGTAAGTCGCTGTACTCAATGGGCCCTAACCCCCCTGTGCAATCAAAGGCCTATTGGCAATTGCCGTCAATCCGCGGGAAGATTGTGCTCCGACTGACGTAAACGGGGTTGTACTTCCCGGCCCAGGCCCGGGTTCTTCATCAGGAGAGTAACAATGGCTCGATTGACATTCGTGGGTTTGGTGACGGCAATTTCATTGTTCTCGATCGTGCCGACGGCCCAGGCGGCCAGCATTGCGGACTGCGGGGAAATCAACGTCGAGGCGAGCGCAAAGTGCAAGGTCGATACGGGCCTGGCGTGCGAAGCCGAGTGCACTCCTGTGTCGTGCAGCGGCAAGCTCTACGTCGGCTGCCAAGGCAATTGCAAGGCAACGCTGCCCAGTTGCGAGACTACCTGTAACGCTGACTGTACGGGCAAGTGTACCGCTAACGCGAATTTCGACTGTACCGGCGAGTGCAACACGAGTTGCGAAGGGACGTGCGTTGGCAATTGCCAGACCAAGTGTGCATCGAACAGTACAGGCACCAACTGCCAGGCTGAATGCGAAGGCTCGTGCAAGGCCACTTGCCACGGGGAATGCGATGCCAGTTGCACTGGCAGTGCCAGTGCTGATTGCCAGGGAAAGTGCACCGCTTCTTGCACGGGCAGCTGCAATGGTCAGGCGCGCCTCACTTGCCAAGCAGACTGTCAAGCTAATGGCTACCTAGCGTGCACGGGTGGTTGCAAAGCCAGCTGCCAAAGAACGGGCGAAGGCGGGCTCTTCTGCGATGGTCAATACGTCGATGATGGTGGCCATCTTCAGAGTTGCATCGATGCAATCGAGGCTGCACTGCCCACCATAACAGTCGATTCTAGTGCCACGGGCAGCTGTTCCGGCAATAGCTGCCAAGGNNCTTTAGCCCCGAAGGGCGAGGTTCACGACCCGCGATTGCCTGGTGCATTCGCGGGTTTCGTGCATTCAGAATGCCTGTGCTCGTGACGACCTGACGAATGTCATGCGCTGACGTGCAACTCAAAGGCAATTGCGTACTCTGTAACAGGTCATGACTCAAGCCGCCCAGCGACCCCCACGGCAGCTCTGGGCGTGCCGATTGCCCTCGCCGGAGCAATGTCCCTCAGGCTAGCGATTACAATCGCATTAGCGTGGTCGTTGGCCTTTGCCGCCGGGATCTTTGCTGTCAAAGGCGTCATTTCGTATCGAAAAACGGCTGCGCGCGGTCGGGTGACTTGGGGAATGCTTGCTGTCGTAACGGGCCTCGTCCTCGAACACAAGTGGGCAAGCGGACCAGTGATTGCCGTGACACCGCTAACATTGGCCTCCGTGCTGTTACTCATACGAGTGCCCTCGCCCAAGGCCTTACGCAAGATCGGTTGGACATTGGTGGGCTTTACCGTCCCTTGCTGTTGCCTTGATGGTTTTGACGGCACGAGGAAGGCTGGTTGAGTCGCCCATTGGCCAGCCGGCGGCTGGCCGATCGAATACTCGATAAAATGGCGCTCGTTCGAACAGTTTTGCGGAGACGCTTTCGTTTATCCGTATACTCGCGAGCGCATGTCAGATTCTACTCCGCCCCCCTCAGTCCTAACCACGGAAGAGTTGGCATCGCAAGAAATCTTGAGCGGCGTAGATTTTCATGCGGTGGCTGCGGTTCTCCAACACTGTCCCACGCGCAGACTCAATGCTGGCGATTGGCTGCTGACCAAGGGACAGCCGAACAAGCGCATGTACTTCATGTTGTCGGGCAAGCTCGGTATATTTCTCGACGACCCCAGCGAACCGCCGTTGATACATGTGGAGCCGGGTCAAACCGTAGGGGAAATGAGTGTAATAGACGGTAGCCCCGCATCGGCCCACGTGGTTGCGATTGATGCCAGTCGGTTGCTAGAGGTCGATGATCGGACCTTCTGGAATCTCGTCTCCGTCTCGCATCGGTTTTCGATTAACCTGCTTCAGCTGCTGGCGCGCCGCATGCGCCACAGCAATATGAATCTGCGCAAGGTGACGCTGCTCGGGCGCGAGCTGGAACGGAACGCAAACGTCGATCCTCTAACAACGCTCAACAATCGGCGTTGGTGGGACGACAAGTTTGCTCGGTTAGTCGAACGTGCCAATCGAAGTGAACAAAGCCTGAGCCTTCTGGTTCTAGATATCGACTATTTCAAGAAATACAACGACCAGTACGGGCATATTGCGGGCGACATAGTGCTCAAACACGTTGGAAAAACATTGCTTCGCAACCTTCGCAGCATGGATATTGCGGCCCGTCTGGGTGGTGAGGAATTCGTAATTGCCTTGCCGATGACCGATTATGTGGGGGCTAGAGCCGCCGCCGAGCGATTGCGAACGGAAGTTAAAGCCGACAAAGTGCAATCTGCAGACGGCGAACATCTACCCGCAGTCACCGTTTCGGTTGGGGTCGCTGTCATTCAAAGTGCCGAGTCGGCCCAAGATTTCTTCTCCCGAGCGGATGCGGCGCTGTACCGGGCAAAAGAAAGCGGTCGTGACCGAGTTGAGACGTGGGCGTCTCCTCTGAAGTAAAACGAATACTTCGTGACCTGAAATTCATTAAATGGGTACGGCGGCTTCCGTGAAAATCACGGTTGTAAGATTCGGCTGGAACGAGATTTAGCAACAAACTGCTCAACCACTTGAAATATACGAACAAATTGCCTCGGTGAGCCGTGGCCAATCCTGCTTGACACTGCCGCCCACGAATGGACGGCCATCTCGGTCGTGCTCTTAGGAGGTCACCATGGATCGGGCAGATCGGCGAAGATTAATAACGGGGATAGCCGTCACGAGTTTAGGAGTGGGGATGCTGTTCGGATGCGGAAGTTCGGACAACACGACTCCGGGCACCGAAACAGCCACCGAGACAACAACCGGTAGCAACACCAATACGGTGTCAGGCAGCAATACAAGTACCGGAACCGGGACCAAGTCAAATACCGCGACTCCAACTGGGACGGGGACGGGAACTGGCTCTGGGACCGGAACCGGCACAGGATTCGGGACTGGCACGGGGACCGGATCCTTCACAGGATTCGGAACGGGCACGGGGACCGGATCCTCCACAGGATTCGGAACGGGCACGGGGACCGGATCCTTCACGGGATTCGGGACCGGCACCGGCACCGGCAGTCGGACTAATACCGGTTCAGGCACGGGCTCGGAAACCGGCTCTAGCACCCGCACCAATACGGGTTCGGGAACCGGCTCTAGCACCCGCACCAATACGGGTTCGGGAACCGGCTCTAGCACCCGCACCAATACGGGTTCGGGAACTGGTTCGGGAACCGGCTCTAGCACCCGCACCAATACGGGTTCGGGAACCGGCTCTAGCACCCGCACCAATACGGGTTCGGGAACTGGCTCTAGCACCCGCACCAATACGGGTTCGGGAACCGGNNACAGCTACGTTCTCGTCAACTACCGGCACGGCAACTGGCACAATTACCGAGACTGTCACGGTTACTGCCAGCGGCACCGCCACAGGGACCGGCAGCGGCACAGGAACAGACACCGCTTCGGGAACCGCAACGGACACGGGCACAGGCACAGGCACCGGCTAGTTAAAGA
>PMCK01000167.1:0-9054 GCA_003154095.1 Myxococcales bacterium
CCTTTCCCGATGTGTCACTGCTGCCGCGCGTCCTTTACAATCCGCGCCTCAAGACCTCCACGTACATGGTACCCGGCATCACTGCCTTGCTGTTGTTGGTGGTAACAGTGATCATCACCGCCATGGGTCTGGCAAGGGAACGGGAAACCGGCACCTTGGAACAGGTGATGGTGACGCCAATGTCGTCCATTGTTCTGCTGATAGGAAAATTACTCCCTTACGTCGGCATCGGGCTATTCGACTTCTTATTGGCACTAGTAGTGGCAACTCGCTTGTTCGACGTACCGCTCCGGGGCCCGGTAAGTGTCGCTTTTGTTGGGACGACCGCCTACGTAATTTGCACGCTCGGAATTGGTCTACTTATCTCAACCGTGAGCCGCACCCAACAACAAGCGTTTATCGGTGGCTTCTTGTTCTTGCTTCCGGCTCTGTTGCTTTCCGGCGTGATGACACCGCTTTGGGGAATACCGGAGTGGCTCTTGCCCCTGACCAAGATCAACCCAGTAAAATATTACGTAGAAATCGTCCGCGGTGTGCTGCTACGCGGCTCGGACTTTCACGATCTTAGCTTTCAGATCATCATTCTATTCGCAATGGGTATATCCGTTCTGGTGTTTGCTGCCTGGCGCTTCAATCGCAGCCTGGCGTAATTCCAAGAGGACACAATGATTGATTGTCGTTCACATGATCCGTTTAGGTCTAGGGAATCTGGCGCGGGGGTCGACAGGCGCAAAGTGCGTCATTTCGCGGCTTTGGGAGCACTTTCCACGCTGCTATTCGTTGGCACTGCTGCGGCGCAGGGAGCCCCCACGGTTCCAGCACAAGCAGCGCCCGTCACAAAGGATACCCTCGAGAACATCCCAGAACCACGCGATGCGAATGCCGATCTCGAACGAGAGATTCAAGCGCTACAAGCCCACCCCGGCGGGCTCACTGCCGCACAGGCGGCGGCTCGCGCATTAGCGGTCAGCCATGATATTACGTCGAATCAGCAAAAGGAACTAGCAGCGGACACTGAGATTGACGCGGCACGTGTCCGTTTTGCGCCGCGGTTGACGCTCGCTGCTAGCTATACGCGGCTTTCACCGATTGAAGCTCCGGTGTTGGGCATGTTAGTCGTTGCACCGACGGCAACCGCCAATCAAATCAATCCTTCGCCCACCTTAGCTCGGCCGTTGAGTTTCCCAGTACTTCTCAATCAGACCATTCTACGCGCTTCACTAGTCGTTCCGCTGAGTGACTATTTCATACGATTTCCTCAACTACTGGACTCAGCCAAGAGTGGCAAAGACTCGGCCCACTACAATCTGATGGCTCAGCGGTCACGCACCGCAGTCGAGGCAAAGATCGCCTACTACTCCTGGGCAGGCGCCGTGCTTCAGCACGTCGCAGCGCGACAGGCTCACCAGCGCGCTCTAAATCATCTCGAGAACACGAAGCATGTCCTCGCGGCGGGCCTAGCTACGAACGCCGACTTTCGCGCGGTTGAGGCGGAAGTCGCGCAGGCCGAATTGTTCGAAACTCGAGCATCCAATCTGGTCGCAATTACAGCAGAGCAAATGCGGGTCCAGCTTCACCTGCCTCCCGAAACCGATCTCGAGATTGGGGAGCAAATCATCACGACCCCCACCCTGCCGCAGGTACCCCGTATGGAACAGGCCTGGCTAGAGGCTCAGCAATCGAGGCCGGAGTTGCTAGCTCTATCGCAGACCGAGCACCAGATTCGCCGTCAAGCCGACGCGACATTGTCTGCGGAGTTGCCACGCGTCGATGCGATTGGGGAGTTGCTCACTGCGAACCCGAACTCGCGCTACCAACCTCCGGTCGACGAATTCAAAACGACCTGGGCGATAGGGGTCCAGGCAACTTGGACTGTTAACGACTGGCCCTCCAATGCTGCCGCCAAGAAAGGCTTAGAGGCTCAGGCTGCGGCGGTGGCCGCGCAAAGGGAAGCGCTAAAGCAAGCTTTGCGCACCGAAATAATGTCAGCCGCGCGGGGAGTACAGCAGGCTACAACGACGATTGCCACGGCGCAAAGAGGAGTAAACTCTGCCGAGACTGCGTACCGTGTCCGCAAGGATCAATACCTAGCGGGTCGTGCAACCAACGTAGAGCTGACCGATGCCGAGACGGAGCTGACTCGGGCTCGCATTGAATACATCGACGCTTTGGTAGACGCGCGTATCGCTGCCGTTCGTCTCGAATATGCATTGGGACGAAACACCACATAAACCCTGGTTGGCCAATTTTCGCATTAATGTTGTTACTTCGCGGAAGAGCGTGGCTCCACTGCAGTATAGCAAGCGTCGATTCATGTCGGGCTTGTGCCAGCCGTCCCCGCGCCATGGCCTTGAGATCGAAAGATCAGTACTAGGACGGTCGCTAGTTGAAAGCCGAGCCATAGCGTCGTCGCTACTGATTCTCTTACTGAACGGTATCGCCATCGCGGGAAGCGCTCGGCGGGGCGGCTCAGGGTGGAGAACAATCCCGTCTAATGTCGTTGGCCTTGCTCCAGTATCTAACCGGACGCAGCGTGCTACCGTCCGAGGCCGCAGGCGGGTCGTCTGCAAAGTAGGCGCCATCGCGTTGCGCCCCAAATGCCCATCGTTGCAGCGGAGTCGACCCGTCGATGGCCTTGCGGTCGCTCACTTGGTATGGAGAACCTGCCATGCACAAGTACTTGGTCATCCTAGGGCTGGTCGCTGGCTGCGCCGGAACCCAAGCGGTCCCGCCCCAAGTAGGCCCTCGAGGTCCTGGGGTTCAGCCGGTCCTGTCTACACCTGCTCCGCAACCGGGGCCGGGCTCCGAACAAGCCCCAGGCACAACGGTGCCGTTAGCCCCAGCCGAGTGCAACGACTTGCGAGATCATGTTGCGGCGGCAGCTTCTGCCTGTGCAGATCGTAGGTCTGCATTGATCGAGCTAAATCAGGCTCTTGTTGAAACGGACACTCTGGCGCGCGACGCGGCGCTGACACAACTGAGTGGCTGTGCGGAGTTGGAGTTGGGGTTGGTATTGGCACTTCGTGCAGAGTTTGCGCCTGCGGCATGCGGCGATGTTCTAGTTGGTGACTTCGCCGAAAGGAATAAGGCAAAACTCCTGCCCGCGATCCATGACTCCCTGGTAGGTCTCAAACTGGCAGCCCAGCTCAGTCGGCTGGTGCGCGCCGCACCTCAAGTGGAGCCGCCCCACACGAAGGCGCGGATCGACGGTTTCGTTCGCGGCGTGATGGCAAATTGGGCTACAGCCCAGGCCAACACGATTAGCTCGCTGTCCCTCACAGGCGCGCGTTTGAGCGGCTATGGTAAAGGCTTGGTCGCCGTCGAGGCGGGAATGGCGGACATGCGATTCGTAGAAGTATTCCGCCAAGTCCCACTGCCCGAAGAATTCGCGGGCGACGCGGAACTTACGGATGCCTACTACTCCTCTCTCGATCTGGCTCTTGAGCCGCGAAAGACTCGCGGTCGCGATGCGGCATTGGTCGGACTTCGTGCTTTCTCTGAAGTTGGAGTTCTCAAAGACACGCGCGTTGACCAGGCTCGAGCCCTTCTGAGCCAGCTATTCAACGGGCGCCGAATCGACGCCCTGGACAGCCTGCTGCTGCCACCCATGGCGAAGCCGGTACTGCCCGATGAACGTCACGGCCTAGCCGTAAAGCTGCCGACATTCTACGTCGACCTCGTCTTGGGCTCAGTCGATCCGAGCGACACCAGTCTGCTGCGCGCACTACTCGAGCGCGGCCTGCCGCCTTCACTTCGCAACAAACTCGATCGATCGGTACTCAGCGCGGAGGGCCGGCAACTTTACGCGCGAGCCTTGTTCGAATCGGGTCGCACCTTCTGGCGCGCGTCGGAATTGACCCTCGCGGCAAAGATGGCCAATACGCGAGAGCCCGTTGCCGAAGAGAACAAATTGGTGGGGGCGTTGTCGCACGCGCTCGAAAAGGGGCCGAAGGACGCAGCCGCAATGATGCTCGGCACGTCCCAATTGAACGAGCTGGGCGACAGTTCACAATTGGAAGCACTCGCCAAGGGCAAGGGCCCACTTGCGGCGTTCGCGATGTACGATTCCGCCGTTATCAAGGAGCTGGGCTCAGCGGGAATCTCGAATGCGGACTTCTTTCGAGACCTAGCAACGCGTTACGAGCGCGCCGCGGCTGCCCTGAAGGACCCAATGCAGAAAAAGCAAGCGCACGATCGCGCCGCGGCTGCAGCAGAGACAGCGAAGAAGCTGCGTTGAGGTCCCGGGGGTGCGAGCTTCGATGTTGCCGGGTCCTTCATGCCTTGCAGTTTTTGCTTCTTGCCCATTGCTGGTGCTCGTGGCTGCTGGCTGGTTGCCTGTTGGTGGTTGTCTGTAGCTGCTGGCCGGCGCCCTGTGGCTGTTTGTTGGTTGCCAATTGCCAATTGCCCGCGGCTGTCGGATTTGGCATTGGTTACTGAGGCCACGAGGCTAGGAGCAACTGGCGGATGCAAGCGGCTAGAAGCGCTCACCGAAACATCGCCTTGAGAGCGCGGCACCGCCGTGTCCAGAGCTGTTGGAAATCACCCAGGCAAAGCGCTCGTCAAGAGCTGCCGCCCATAGCGCAGCTTTTCCGAGCCGCGAATGACCAATAACCCCAATTCGTCGGGCATCGATGCAGTCAAGTGTAACAAGCGCATCCAGCGCGCGCGAAAGGCCCCAGGCCCACGCTGCAATCGATCCCCAGGCGTCCGATTCGCGAGCTTTTCCTCCGCTCGCGTCGAACATACCGTGGGCACCGTTCTGAAATCCATCATCATAGTCAGGGTCGATGTCTCCCGCATACAAAGTCGCCAACGCGTAGCCACGAGTCAGCAAAAGCTCGACCGGCCAGCGCCGCGCGTAGAGGCCTCGCGATGCGTCGATAGCGCAACTGTCGAAGATCCCGAGCTCTGGATGATTCGGGATCCACCCCTCCGCCAAGCGAATCTTTGGGTCCGGATGCACCGCTTGGTTGCCATAGAAATTCAGACCAAGAAACGCGGGAACCGGAGCCGTGACATTATTTGGCACCCATACGAGCAACCGAAGCGTCAGTGCCGCATCGCGCGCATTGCATGCACGCACGGTTACGTCAAGTTCGAAGCGCGTAGCAAAACCTGACGTGGAGTTGCGGTCGCAGCCGACAATCTCGACGTCAACCGTGGCATCCCCGGGCACGCGACCATAGACGTCGCAGCCAGGCGATTTTCAGGATGATGCAACCACGCACAGGGGGACAGAGAAAGTCGGGCGCGGCTAAGGGAACCAAAGTCCTTGCGAGTACTTAGCCTGGGCCAGGTGACATGACATCCCAACCGCGAACAAGTGGTCGTTCACTCCGTCGCCAATTGACCGATCACTTGCAACGCATAGAGCGCGTGAGGGGCTTAGTTCGGCTGCTTCACCCGTATCTTCGGGCGACAGGTAATTCCCATGGTCCCTGCGGCATCTGTCGCGATGCCCCGAAGCACGCCGTGTTCTGCGGCGAGCGTTGCGGATATCGGCGTGTATGCGGTAGCACCGCGCAGGCAAACCTGGGTTGCGCCAAATTCAATGACCCCGAGCACGATGTTGGAACTTCCAGGGGTTGCCTTTGGCGCGGACGTGATATCAAAGACGAGTTCCAAAAGGCGTGAATAGACGAGCGTTGCTGAAGGATCGGGCGCCTTCGCGCACGGGGTCAGCATCGACAGGTAGTTCTTAGCCGTAATCGTCAGCATCGGTTGCGGCTGCGACCCAGGCATGAGCGAATTAAACACGGCTGTAGCGTCCTCCCCATTGACGTACAGTGAATCAAATACCTCCCATCTAGCTGCCCCTGGACCACCAGGTCCGATTGCTGGCCTGAATGCACCGAGAATCCAGCGGTGTGCCAGGCGTGCTCCGTGCTCATCGAGCAGAAATACGTTCGCGTATTGGTCCTGATTGTCGACCACAAGGCCGTGACCGTCCGGCAGCAGAACGCTCCTCGGAATCAATTTTCTGGCGCTCGATAGCGTATCCGTTGACCCGTCTTCCTTCAAGACCACGAGCGTCTCGTGGTTGTCACCCCGCGGCTCGATAACGGCATAGTGACGCGTGACGAGCGGTGAGTTTTCGAGGTTGAGAGCATCGCAGTAGTGTTCGGAATCGACGCGCGGCATTGCGAGAGCCGTTTGCACCTCAAACAGCCCAGCCTTGTCGCGACCGTGCCACTTGAGGGTACGGGTGGCCTCATCGCAAGTGATGTGACCACCCGTAGCCGCAATCTCGGCGCCTTCTCTCGCGCGCCGCTCTGTGACACAATCATACCAGGGAAACAGGTTGGGACGCTTCGAAGCAGGCGTCGGTGGGGGCTGTATTGGTCGCTGGGGCTCGGGATTTTGAGAAGACGAAACCTGTTCTTTCTCCGGTGCAGCCGTTGTGGGTGGGCTCGACGGAGGCCTCAGAAGTTTACCGGTGAGACTGAATTCGGTTGCGTCAACAGGTTCTCGAAGACGAGTGTTCGTGAGCAACAGCGACTCTCCCATCGCACAGCCACCGCTCCAACAGGTGCTCGCGCCGCCGTCTTCCGATTCGTGTTCGGTCCATGTCTTCCCCCCATCCATCGTGTAGCCATAGTACCGTGCGGCGCCGTGATCGGAGTCCGCGAACGATACCTCGCTAATCGAATCAGCTACCTCGTATTTGCGAGTTAGTCTTAGGCCGCTCGCCTCAAAGGCAAAATGGAGCACAACGGATTTCCCTTCGGACCCCGACGAAACGGCGATGATTTCCTTATCAAGCAGCGCAACGCCCCGGATGTGCTCGCCGTATGGCTTGGTGTGCTCATTGAGAATGATCCCGCGATCCGATGGATCGAGCGCCGAGCGAATCACGCACGATGCGCCACAGATGAGCAACCGGCCGTGGCGTACGGAAAGTGGCGGCACTAAATCCGACCAACTCTTCCAACCCGCGGGATCAAAGGTGGACCAAGTGTGCCATGTCGTCCCGTCGAAACGAAAGAGAGGGATATTCCCTTTCTTCTTGTACTCATAATCGTAATAGTCGCCCGGCACGGCCAGAAGCAAGCCGTCGCCGGGATCGGCAACCAACAGCCCGAGGGGTTGCGGCGGTGCGGCGAGTGGGCGCTCCTCGGGATAGATGTTGCGGAAGGCGGGGCCCTCGCGCGCGCAGTAGGCCAAGAGCCTATCCCTTAACGGTGCAAGCGTGCAGTCGGGGAGTTGCCGGTCGATGATAGTCCCGTCCGTTCGGCGCAGCGAGACAAGCAGGCGCCGCTGCCTTTTCTGTTGCGTGCCAAATTGATGTTCCAGCGAACGCACCCATGTGCCGTCCGAGAGCCGAGTGGCGCCTATCATCGCGCCTACCTCGGACCTCATGGCGTGATGTAGCCAGGCTACCTCCAGCTCAACGACGGCCTCGTCCGAGACATCCTCATCTTCTTCCTGATTGAGAGCACCTCCAAGCCAAGCTTCAGGCGCCGCGGGATAAGTCTTGTCGGTCGCAGTAACGAAGCTGTGCCCGCCGTCGGTGGTCACGAGCAATTGGTCTGGCGCACGGATAGCACGGCCTTCTCTTGCAGAGGTGAAGTGAAGAAAATTGATGCCTTTCATCGCAGGAAGCACGTGTGCGCCGTGTTCATCCCACAACTTCCGAAGTTCCTCGGACCAGGACCGTGTGATAACCACGGGGCCACAGTCCTCGATGATGGTGTTAGTGAAGACGTGTCCTACGCGGACGAGATCGTTTCCTACTTGCACGAGATCACCGAGGAACGTGCTCGACCAAAACACACCGTTACGGGCGAAGTGAATATACCCTTTGCCACTCGGACAAGACATCATCGGAGACGAAAGACTCTGGTTGGCGAAGGTGATCCGCCCATTGACCTTCTCTGCCCGGTACCCATCGAGGTCGAACCGCGCGATTCCCGGTGGGCTATTTGGAAGCCTGACGATTCGACGCGGGCTTGCTTCACCTTCGAACAGGCGCCAGCGAACGGGTTCCACCGCGACCGGTGAATCATGCAGACGCTGCGCCCGCGGCGCCGTGTCACGCACTGCAGGAGCGCAGCCAAGGGCGAACAGGCAAATGAGTTCGACGTATCGCATGCAGCAACGATATAATCATCGTCTTCGAGAAGTTTGCAATGTCAATGTGCTTGTAAGTTCCTTGCAAGTACTTAGCCCGGGCCAGGTGACATAACATCCCAACCGCGAACAAGTGGTCGTTCACTCCGTCGCCAACTTACCGATCACTTGGGTGTGTGGAGTGCATGATGTAAGCACCGAGTGACGTTATTGGGACTGATGCTCAGTTACATGAACGGCACTCTGGCTTGATTGGACTGCACGGAGTTTGAGTAAACTTGGCTGCACCGGCTCGCTTCGCCTGCAGCCCTGAACCCCTCGACGGCGTCTCCGCAAAATTCCTGCGAGGGCCAGAATTGCCATTGCGCCAGCCGTTCTACTGGCGTCGGTAGCGGTTCCGATTGTTCGGCAGCCGCAACCGCCACCTCCAACCGTTATGATTCCTTTGCCGGCGTCAGGACTCGATGCGCCCGCGTCGGTTACACCAGCGTCCGCATCCGGCACTGGGGACCAGGGGCTTGGGGCTTGCAGTGGAATCGAGCTGGTGATGTCGGCAATTTTCCCGCATTGGCTGGCGCCGGCGACGCGCTGCGCGCCCGCCACGAAGGGTGCCACGTTCAATTCGAACGCGCCGATATCCGGTGCCGACCCCGTGAAGCTCTCGGTAATGCCAGCAATTGTGGCGCCTTGTTCCACGGCGCAAACCGGCACATCGGTTCCCGAAAATATACAATTCGCGTTGTGATCTTGGATCGGGCCATTGTCCTCGACGGCCAGGACCTTGAAGCCCTTCATCTGCCCACGCATGTCAAAGGAGACACCGGTGTACGCAGAGACGTCTCGCTTGGGAACACTCTCGTTCATAAGGCCCCACGTATAAGCGCCTGCCGCTGTCGGGCCATTCACCATCGTGCCCGACACAGCCGCGTACTTGGTTGAAGTCGAGGTGGGGCCCCCGTCGGCGAAGGTCATACTGACCGTCGT
>PMCK01000167.1:9131-38889 GCA_003154095.1 Myxococcales bacterium
GGCGTCTGCGCGAGCCAACCCGGTTGGTAGAGTGACGTAAAGGCAATATTATAATGCTGCCAGTCGGGCGTGGGATGCACCTCGCCTTCGAAGTAGTTGTAGTCGGTTGAAACCGTTGGCAAGATTCCGACGCGAACGAGCAACGTGCCGTCAGTCAGGTTATTCTCGACTTTCGCCAGAGTCGTGTTTTGCCAAAGCCCGGTTTGAGCATTGACGCTGAGCAAGAACGGCGTGCCGACACGCGCGATGGTATTGTTGAAATAGTAATTCTCCTCCTTGATACATAGGCCGAAGAATGTCGAATCATGTACGTAATTGTGGTGAACGACGAAGTGTTTCGTCTTATCGTCAAGGTAGATGCCGTTGGACCAAAATGCCTGGCTGCCCCCAAGTTCATTGTAGGCGATCTCGGTCCCCTCTCCATCGGTGCCCCAAGCGTAGATGCCCCCCATGTCGTTGGTAAGCAGCGCCCAGTCGGTGACCTTGTTGAACAATACGCGGCCATTTTGCAAACCGTACAGAAATATGCCAGAGCGTCCGGTGCGCGAAACCGTGTTGTACAGGAACTGGTTGTCGCGGTAAGCGGCTGTCCAGTTGTCCATGTCGAGGCCAGCATGGTTCGTGGCTTGGTACACGACATCGTTGACCACGTTGTTCTCAATCAGGTTTCGATCGCCCGCCACAATCAAGCCGGCGGAACCGCTCTTTTCGATGAGCGAATTCTTCCAAGTGTTGTCGTTTCCGACGATACGGTTCACATCACCTTCCGTATAGTAGGCATTGAAGCTGCGAAGGTGCGACGAATACTCGATTGACAAGGAATCCACTGTGTCGTGATTGCCCGTAAGGCGTACGGCCGAGCCAAATACATGAAAACCGACGATTTGAACATACGACTGATTGATGTCAAAAGCGTAGTATCGTTTCTTGTACTCCAGGCCAGGGGTTGCCGGATTGTCCGTCGAATAGTAGTAAAGGCTGCCATTTTGCCAGACCCACTCATCGGGTGCATCGAGCGTGAGCCTTGAGCCATAGAGATAGTATTGATTCGACATCACGGGCTGTGTGCTCGTTTCCGCCCAAGGCGTTGTCGTGTCCAGAGTGATTGTATGTGTAGCTGCGTCGTAAGCTTTGATAGGGCGTGAATCACTCTGCCAGCGTGAACCGGGAAGTATGTACACCATCGCCCCGCTCCAATCCCCCGGCGGAATATTGGGATCGACCAACAACGTCACACTGGTGCCATTGACGGTTTGGACACCCGTACCTTGAGCGGCGACGCCTCTCGGAGCGTCGAACAACGCCCCCGGTGTCCGGTTGGGCCATTGCCCTTCCCAGACCATCGCACCATTCGAGAACAGCTGCTCGATAGTGTCTGCCACCGAGGCTACCCAAATATTTCCCTGATCCTGCGTGAAGCTAGCCGTTAGCGGTTCCGTGCCCGTCACTGTGGCGCATTCCCCGTCGGCAACTTCGAACCGAATCGGTTGCCCCGCCCGCCCCGAATTCGCTGGGCTCACGGTTTCACGATATGTACCCGCATGCACGCGACAGACATCTCCCGCTTGAGCGACCTTCGCGCACGCGGAAATCGTAGCCCAGGGATGGGCCTCACTGCCGTCAGTGCCATCCGCGCCGTTGCTCTGCGCCACATGATACTCTGTTGCTCCAGCTGCCAAACCCCACAGGAGGACACCGAAGTAACAAGCAGTTGCAAGCAGCGTCTTTACCCCTTTTCGGCAGCGATTGGCCGAGCAACAAATGCCCAGGGGCGAGGCGAGCTGAAAAATCAGCGAAAGGGAGGCGCGGCAGTGTTTAGTCGCCATGGTTTTGCACAGGGTACCCTTCCAGATGCCTGTCGACCTCCCATTTTGTGACCTTAGGAACGCTGGCCCAGCAACCATCGGTGGCTTTCGGCGGTAGGATTGGGATCCGGAGCAGGGCCTCACCCATCCTACGGCGTCAACACGGCTCGCCGACAGGAGCCGACTTGAGCGCCGCGCGTGCCTCCTTAGGCTCCCCGCTGGGCACGTCGAAGAAGTGGGATAGCAGCGGCTTCACGCGGGAAAAACCGCTGCCAGGCGGAAACTGAATCACGATACTATACAGCCACGGGCCGCGTTCGACGAAACGTACGTAGCGATCGTGCGGATCGCATCCTTCGCGCTGAAAGTAAACGTACTCAAGCTGGCGCCCGTCGGGGGTCGCCCAGACGTGCTCTGACTTGGGCTCCGGGACATCGCCTTGGCGAGCCACGATCGACGCGGCCCAGTCGTCGAGCGGGCGAGCGGGAGCGCCGAATTCGGTCGCGTCCGTTGCAGTGATCATTACCTCGACGCCACGCTTTGGATGGCGATACCAGGCGAGCAAACCGGGAGGCACCGACATTTCTTCCGATTCGAAGCCGCGAAAGCTGAGAGAATGATCGCGATACTCGGCCCCGACGAACCCCTCGGGCGGCGTTACCGGGTAAGTGGGCGCGGGTTTAGCGTGCAGCGGCTCGCCTTCGCGCAGTACGTGCACCAAATCTGAGTCGTCCACCAACAGTGCGCGGCCGTCGCGCGTGAACTGCAGCGCTTTTACGTCGGAGGCGCGCTCTTCGTGAACAATCCGCGGCGCGACATCGAGCTCGGCGATTGTGAGCTGACCCCCGGAGACGAATGCAACTCTGTGCGCGTTTGCGTCGAGCGCGAGCGGGGCTTCGAGCTCCGACTCGTTCGAAACGCGCGGCAGCGTATATGCGCGAACTCCGGTTCGTGTCGTCACGACCGCGCGCGAACCGTCGCGCCACGTAACTACGGCACTCTCGCCGTTCTCTGCTACGGCAATCCGCGACATATTCTCGTATGGCGGGCCGAGCTGTTGCAGTCCCGATGGCGCTATCTCCGAGAGCGCCGAACCGATTCGGATGACGGCGCGACCGTCGGGGAAGAACCACAGGTGGCCCGGATTGAAGTAGTCCTGCGTCGGCACATCCACCGAGATATTCGCCGTAAAGTCGGGAGCGAAGCGAACGACTGCGCGATAGGTGTGATTTTGGGATTCCTCGATACCGACGATACGCGAGCGATCGAAGTTGGTCGCAAGCTCCAACACGAAGCCCCCCAAAGCCTGCTTTGCCCGATCGGGATTGCGAGCCAGCACAGAGCCTCGATCGATTCCGCCCCCCGAATAGTTGGTTGCAACGACTTCGGTGTCCGTCAAGAATGCATCGACACCGAGGCGCGCCGGGCCCACATACTGGCCCGTTTCGGCCTCGAAAACCCCGTCACAGTACACGAGCCATTGGCCGCTCGCCGAGACCACCGGCAAAGTAATACTGCCGCGGCATGCGCGAGCATAAGCTTCGTTCCACAGCGGGCGCGGCACCTGCGGGGCAGTGGCGCGCGGCGGCGCCGTGCGTGGCTGCTGATTCGGAATCTCGCGCGCCGCACCGGTGACCGCGGGCGTCGGACGCCCGGCACAGGCAAGCTCGGAAATGCCGAGAGCTGCAATTGCGAACCAGGTTCGACGCATGGCCCCTCTGAATAGCACAAAGACGGCTCTCGAGTTTCCGTGCCGGCGTGACATGATCGAAAAAACCGCGAATCGCCTTGCGACGGCTAAAATGCACGGAAAGCCAACGGCCACGTCACCGAGGATCTCGGACGGGTAAGCGTGAGATCGGAGTGCGAATAGCGTGACGCGCAACTTCGCCGATTGTGCAGCGCAAGGTGCCAGCGCTTCGTGTCTTGCCGAAAGTGTGCTGCTGCAAAAACTCTCGAATGCCCGTGGTGCGTGGCACTGACGCCTGCCGTATCGAAGGGGTAGCCCTCGATGATCTTCGCTCCTTGCTGTCGCGCGTACTTGACGGCGGCTTCGTGAGGTTCGGATTGCCGGGAACACGAAACGGCGTACACCAGCAGTAGCGTGGATTGCCCCTCGTCTCGAAGAACTGGACGAATGTTGCCCGGTTGTCCTTGGTGACGGGCTCGATGCGGATCGCGGGCACGCTGAAGTGTAGCAAATCGGAGCTCGCGCGAGCAGAAACTTCGGGTGCGACTGCCTACCCGCTGCGTATTCCGAAGGATTCGATCGTCTAGTCCGAAGGTATCCGATCAGTCATTCCGAAGAATTCGATCAGGGATCGGAGCGAAGCGACGAGTGGGGGTTAGTCTGCGGGCTGGATAGTCGGTTGGGGTTTGAGTCCTTTCTGACGGCGCATCGAGGAACCGCGCAAAGTGACGATGTGGGAGTTGTGCACGAGGCGGTCACAGATGGCGTCGGCGATTGTGGGGTCTCCGATGGCTTCATGCCAACTTTTCGTCGGCAATTGGGTCGTGAGTATCGTTGAGGATATCCCGTAGCGGTCTTCGAGTAGTTCAACGAGGTCGCGTCGTTCGATATCGCTCATCGGGGTTAGCAGGAAGTCATCGAGGACGAGCAGATCGAGCTTAGCGAATCGTTGCAGGGTTGCGGTGTACTCGGCGGATGCACGAGCGATGGCAAGTTGTTCGAGCATGCGAGGCATGCGAACGAACAGCGCGCGAAAGCCCTCGCGACATGCCGCCTGAACGAGCGCACTGGCCAAGAAACTTTTCCCGACGCCTGTTGCCCCTAAAACGATCACGTTGTGTTTTGCTCGCACCCAGCCGCAGGCACGCAGGTCGTGCCACGCAGCGCGATCGATTCCCCGAGCGGGGTCACAGATGATCTGCTCAGGTGCTGCATGGACACTAACGCGTGAATCCTTTAGGCGACGTTCCAGTCTTCGATTTTCTCGGTCGTTCCACTCGCGATCGACGAGTAGTCCCACCTGTTCTTCGAGGGTGATTTGTTTATCCGGAAGCCTCTCGAGCATTTCGCGAAATGCACCAGCGAAGCCGGTTAGCTTGAGTTTGATCAGTTTTTGAACAGTCTCATCATTGGTCATTGTTATTCTCCTTGTCGTAGTATTCCGAGCCACGAATGTTTTCGTGGTTACCGGAACGCGGGGTAATGGGTGGGGCCAGGGGCATTGCGTGTTGCAGTCCTCGCTTGAGAATTGCTTCGATGTAACGTCGATGCGGCGCGCTTTGGCTAGCGCTGGTTAGTGCGCGTTGACACGCTGCATCCATCTGCTCGGCGCCATGTTTCTGAGCACAACGCAGGATGCCGAGAACGGCGCGGTATCCCATCTCCGGGTAGGGATATTCGGCAAGTTTACGGCGCACGACTTCATGCACATTGGGACCAAACTCCGAAGCCCAATTCGTCAAGCGCTCGGGGGGCCACTCGCCATAATCTTCGTGGCACTTGGGACGATGCTCGCGAGCGGTCACGGGCACGCCTTTGTGACCGTAGCTGCGCCGATGCGAGGCAACTCGCTGTCCCTGGTGAAACAGCTCTATGATGTTGACTGTGGCACGAAGTTCGACGGGCAGCTTTCTGAGCTGGAATGGAACGCTGTAGTAGCGACCGTCAAATTCGACGTGATAGTCAATGTTTGCGGTAACCGTCTTTCTCTCGGCAACCTCGAACGGCAGCACGGGCAACGCCCGCATCGCAGGGCGGTCAAGCATTCTCGAATGCTTCGTGGCGCGTGCCATCAAGTTTTGCGAAGCGTCGGTGATTGAGTTCCTCGAGAAGCTCGGCAACCGCGTTATTCAATTCGGTCAGGCTAAAGAACGTGCGATTGCGAAGGCGTGCCAAAACCCATCGCTGTGCGATAAGCACGCCCGTTTCCACTTTGGCTTTTCCTTTCGGCTTTCTTGGAGGAGCTGGAATCACGGCCATGCCGTAGTGCTGGGCAAGGTCATTGAACGTCTGGTTGATATCCGGGTCATACCGGTCGGGCTGGGACACGGCGCTTCGAAGCTGATCGGGCACCAGGATTCTTGGGCAAGCGCCGAAGTACTCCAATGCGCGAATGGTGCTGGCACAGAAATCTTCGAGCTTCTGGCTGCGAGTCACCTCGGCGAACGTATAGTTACTGGCACCGAGCACCGCGACGAAAAGCTCAACCTGCGTTATCTCGCCAGTGTTGGGATCGACAACTCTCGGTTTCTTGCCCGAGTAGTCGATGAATAACTTTTCTCCGGCACGATGCGTTTGCCGCATGCTAAGCCGGCGAGAGCGACACCAATTCGAATACAGTCCACAGAATTGGCTGTATTGATACGGGTGCCGCGAGCCTTGTAGTGCAGCGTTTCGGTACTCGCCCCAGAGCAGCTGCAACGTGACCCCATCTCGCTTCAGCTCGCGATGAACCCAGTCCATGTCGATGGCGACGCGTACGGCTGGCTCACATCGACCAACACGAGTAAAAAGCCGTGCCTCAACCGCGGCCTCGGACAATTCCTTGGCTACTTCCCACGTCAGGCCTTGCTGCTCAGCCCTCTGCAGATAGTCGCAGACGGTCGACGGTGATACGCAACAAGCAAGAGCAATGTCGCGGTTTTGGCACCCACACTCATCATGGAGCCGCAGTACTTCTCGAATCTTTCTCATGGATAGTCGCCTCATGGGCCGCGACCATCCCCAATCGACCGCTTGGCTGTCTAGCCGGCGTTGATCGAATGCTCCGGAACGCTGATCGAATCACCGGAAACCGTGATCGAATGGCTCGGAACGCCTGATCGAATCGCCGGAATCCCGATCGAATGCTTTCGGAACCTTGATCGAATCCCGTCGGAACGGCGATCGAATCGGTCCGGAAAACGCAAGTCTATCGACCTAAGGGTGCCGCACTTCCATGGCGGCGAAGCACAGCGATCGTCCTCTGTGTCGCGCATACGGCGCTTGTAGAACCCTAAGACGGAATCGATGGCGATGCGGGTGACCGATCCCAGGAGCTTACCGTCGTAAGCGAGCCGTGCGGCCGCCACCGTTGCCCGGCGACTTGGCTCAAGGCGTCTCACTCATCGTGAGCCGCGGCCACGTGCCGTTACAACCCAGCAAGGCCATGGTCCTCGGCCAGCGCTGGCGACTCTGTGAACGTCACTGCGCGCGCGAGTGCTTGGCTTCTGTGATCGCCGAGTCCAGTGCTTGAGGATTGAACCCGACAATCAACCGGCCATTCACGTCCGTTACGGGGCATGCCGACGCTGGTTCTGTTGTCTGGATTCGGTTCACGTCCTGACTCGGAGAGGACGCCCGCCGCGCGCTTAGGAGACTTGACTCTATTTATTGATGTGCTACTCAATAATTATGCGTGGTCGCCCGCCGAGCATCAGTGAGGAAGCTATTCTCAATGCCGCGCGGGACGTGTTCCGCAAACGCGGCCACGCGGCCACGACCGCCGAGATCGCGCGCCGGGCGGCAGTCTCCGAAGGGATACTTTTCTACCGGTACAAGAGCAAGGAGGCCCTGTTCGCGGCGGTCCTCCACCGCGAGGCCGAGCCGCCGCAACGGCTTCGCGACCTTGCGAAGGAAGCCGGGCACGGGACGGTCAAGAAGAATCTCGAGTCGATCATTGACACGCTACTCGACTCGGTCTCGCGCGTCCATCCGCTCTTCGAACTCGCGGAGACGAGCGCAGCATCGTCGACCATCCGAAAGGCGCTCTTCGCACGGCCAGGCAAGCCGCCTCCCGTCGTAGCCATCGAGCTCGTTGCAACTTACCTAAAGAACGAGATTCGGCTCGGGCGCATCCGCAAACTTGATCCGATGCCCGTGGCTCGCGCGATCTTTGGGGGTTGCGTAGAACGCGTCCGCGGCCAACAGTTCGGCGGCGAGACATGTGACGCAGGCGCGTTCGGGCGCGAATTGGCCGACGTTTTGCTCAACGGTCTTGTTCAACGGAAATAGAGGAGCTCATCATGCACATTGCCCCTGCATTTTCGCGCGGTCATAAATTGAGTATACACTCAGTAATGTCGGTCTTTGCGGCGTCGCTCGGGCTGCTGTCAGCATCCCCCGCGTTCGCCCTGCAACCGCTCTCGGAATTTGTCGCCGCCGCGCGACGGACCAGTACGGATGCTCGTCAGGCGGCGCTCACGACCGTACAGCGGGAAGCCGAAGCCGACGCGACGACGGGGCAGCTGCTCCCCTCGTTCGTGGCGAACGGGTCGTACACGCTCAATCAGTACGACGCGGTGCTCAATAGCGGGCAGGGCTCGATCGTGGTGCAGCCGCACCATGGCTTGGCCGGCTCGGTGCAGCTCTCGGTGCCGCTTATCGACGTCGCGGGTTGGCGCCGCGCCGATGCCGCCGCAACGACGGCGCGGGCAGCAGGGCTCTCGGCGGAGGCAACAGAGGTTGAGGTCCAGCGACAGGTTGCCCAATACTACTTTCAACTGATCGGGGCGGAGGCGGTTCGGAGGTCGTATGAGACGACACTCAAGGCCGACGAAGAGAATTACGGAATCGCCCGAGGCAAGCGCGATGAAGGTGCCGCCACCGATCTCGACGTGGCCCGTGCCGCCGTCGAGGTCGAGGGGATCAAGCGAAACTTGGCCAACCAGCAGCTCACGATTGCGCTCGCGCGCCGTGCTCTCACAACTCTGACGGGCATCGTCCCATCTGCGGACGTTCCCGACTTCGAGGAAGATCTCCACGCGGAAGCGCCGCTTTCGAACTGGGAAGCACGTATTGCCAAGACCCCGAGCGTCCGCCAGGCACGTCAGGAAACGAAAGCCGCCGAGCAGCAAGAGAGCGCCGCGCGGCTCACACTGCTGCCGACGTTGACCGCCACGGCAACGGAAACCGCGACCAATGCCCCCGGATTCGTGGGGCACCACGCCTACTTCACGGGTGCCATCACGGCCACATGGCGCCTCGATGTGCCAACACTCGCACGGCGAAGGAGCCAACAGGCGGCCGCGGAGGTGTCGCGGGTTCGGGCTGAAGGCGCGGAGAACCGCGCGCGCGACGCCGTCCACGAAGCGTGGCAGCGAATCGCGAGTGGCATTGTCGCGTGCAGCGCCGCGCGCACGCAGACCTCGGCGGCCCGCCTCGCCGCCGCAACTACGAGGGAGCGGTACGCCGCCGGCTCCAGCACCCAACTCGAGCTCATTCAGGCCGAACGAGATCTGTCGAACGCAGAGGCGACCCGCATCCAGGCTGACGCCAACCTGGGCCTCGCGCGAGTCCTGCTTCGCCTTGCCGTTGGAGAGCACTAATGCGCCCCTACATAATCCGATCGTTTATAATGTTCGTCACCCTCTTGCACGCCGGCTGCGCACGGCAGGCCGAAAAGACCCCGAGCGCAAGCCAGACAAGTCCGCCAACCAAGGTCGTCGCGGTCGTCGCTAAATCCGAACCGATTGCACACTTGCTCCCAGTCACCGGAACGCTCAAGGCCAACGCCGAATCGTCGGTCGCTGCCAACGCGGCGGGACAGGTCGTGCGAACCTTTGTGGAGCGAGGCAGTCATGTCAAAAAAGGGGCGGTGCTCGTGGAGCTCGATCGCCGCAACGCCGCACTTGCGGTAGCTGAAGCACGGGCCAACCTCGCGGGCACCCGCTCGCAAAAAGAGCTCGCGGACAACGAGTGCGAGCGCAACCGGCGCCTGTTCGACCGGCACATCATCACCGAGCAGGAGTTCGCGAAGATCAGCTCGTCTTGCGAGGTTCAGGGACAGTCGTTAGCCGCGGCCAAGTCCAAGCAGCAGCAGGCTGACGTCGTGCTGAACGACGCGACGGTGCGCGCTCCGTTCGACGGCATCGTGAGCGAGCGCTTTGTCAACGTCGGCGAGTATGTCACCGCGAATACGAAGGTTGCAGATCTCGTCCAGAGTGATCCGGTGCGCCTCGAGCTCACCGCTGGCGAGAGCGACACCCCCGCCGTGCACGTCGGGCAGACGCTCAAGTTCGAGGTGAGGTCCGCCGCCGGGCAAACGTTTACGGCGACCGTGCGTTACGTCGCGCCGGCGCTGCGAGCGGCGACGCGGGACCTCGTATTCGAGGCCGTGGCACTGAACCCTGACGGCATCCTAAAGCCGGGCAGCTTCGCGACCGCTTGGCTCGAGACCGGGACCGAACAATCCGTCGTCATTCCGAGCTCCGCTCTTCGAAAGGATGGGGATACCGTCCACGCCTTCGTGATCAAGGACGGGCACATCGAGGAACGCATCGTGCACGTCGGGCGTGAGATCGGAGATCGCACGGCCATCACAACCGGAATCGCCGACGGAGAGCGGCTCGTCCAAAAGGCGACCGACACGCTCAAGGACGGCCTGGAAGTCGTCGAATAGGAGGCGCCATGCAGTGGCTCGCTAAGATTTGTGTCAAGCGGCCCGTCTTCGCGGCCGTGCTCATGCTCACCATCGTCGTCGTGGGGCTGGCCGGGTACTCTCAGCTCGGCCTCGACCAGTTTCCGAACATTGATGCGCCGACGGTGACCATCACGACGCGACTCGAGGGCTCGGCTCCCGAGGAAGTGGAGAGCGACATCACCGAGAAAATCGAGGAGGCGGTGAGCTCGGTCGCAGGACTCGACACGCTCTCCTCAACTTCGAGCGAGGGGATCTCGGTCGTCACGGCGGAGTTCGTTCTCGAAAAGAGCGGAGATGTTGCCGCGCAGGAAATCCGTGCCCAGATCGACCGCATCTTGTCCGACCTCCCTGACGGCACCAAAAGCCCGGACGTCCAGAAGATGGATCCGTCCTCCAATCCGATCCTTTACATCGCGGTGCGCAACCACGATCCAATCGTCAAAGCGACCGAGATCGCGGACAAGAAGATTCGGCGACAGCTCGAAGGGATCTCCGGAGTAGGCCAGGTCAGCGTCGTCGGCGGGCGCAACCGACAGATCAATGTGTGGCTCGATCCAAAGTCGTTGCGAGAGTACGGGCTTACGGCGACGGACGTGCAGATCGCCATCGGCAAGCAGAATACATCCATCCCAGGTGGCGTCGTCAGCTCCGGTCCAGTCGATCAGACGCTTCGTGTGCAGGGGCGAGTCGGGACCCCGAGCGAGATTGGGGAGATCGTGGTGAGACGGCTCGAGTCACGCTCACTTCGCGTCTCCGATGTCGCGCGTGTCGAGGACGGCGCCGAAGACGAATCGACGATCGCTACCGTCAACGGACAGCGAGCTCTGCTCGTGACGGTGCACAAGCAATCCGGCGAAAACACGGTCGCCGTCGTCGACGCTGTGCGGTCACGATTGAAGGAAGTCGAGCGGGCCCTCCCGTCAGGCTACACGCTCGAGGTAATCCGCGACGAGTCGGGGGTCGTGCGCACGAGCGTTTCCAATGTGAAAGAGCACCTCGTGCTCGGCAGTCTCTTTGCCTCCCTGGTCGTACTGCTATTTCTAGCGAGCTTTCGGAGCGCGCTCGTCGCCGCGCTGGCAATCCCCGTGTCTATCATCGGCACTTTCGCGCTCATGTGGTGGCAAGGGTTCACTCTCAACATGATCACACTATTGGCCCTCGCGCTGGCGGTCGGTATCGTGATCGACGACGCAATCGTGGTCCTCGAAAACATCTTCCGGTTCGTGGACGAAAAGGGGATGAAGCCCTTCCCCGCCGTGATCGCCGCGACGCGCGAGATTGGGCTGGCCGTGCTCGCGACCACCTTCTCGCTCATGGCCGTATTTCTCCCGGTGGCGTTCATGTCCGGAATGTCCGGCCGATTGATGAACGGCTTCGGCGTAACGATGGCGTTCGCCATCGCTATATCGCTCGTGGTCGCCTTTACGCTGACGCCCAGCCTATCGGCTCGCGTCATACCCCCCCCGCCCCCAGAGGGCGCGAAAGGCGACCGCTCCGAGAAGGGCAACTTCCTCGAGCGTCTTGTCGACCGGATGTATCGGCCGATCGAGAGCACTTATCTCGCGGTTCTGCGGTGGGCGATGCAACACCGGTGGGTTACGGTGCTGGGTTGCGTCGCTACGCTTGTCTCGAGCGTGCCACTTATCTCGGCCGTAAACGTGAGCTTTTTGCCTGATAACGATCAGGGGAGCTTCGACATCTCGGTGCGCGCCCCGGAGGGCACCAGCCGCGATGGGACGCTGCTCATCGCCGAACGAATCGCGACACCCGTACGCGCCCTCCCCGGTGTCGTCCTGACGAGTACGACCATCGGTGACAGCTCCGACGAGAGCTCGAACGAAGCGACCGTCTACACATTGCTCACCGATCCAAAGGAACGAAAAGCGACCTCGGCGCAGCTCATCCAACGCATTCGCAAGGAAATCTGGAGCAAGGTACCGAAGGACGTACGCGTCAGCATCAGCGAGTCTTCGGGCCCGCCGAGCGGCGTCGAATACACTGTCGCGGGTCCTGAGTTGAGCAAACTCGGTGAATACGCGCAGCACATCGTTGACGAGCTCAAAAAGGTGCCGGCCGCCGTGGACGTCAGGAGCAGCTACGTCGAAGGCAAGCCAGAAATCGTGGCGCGAATCGACCGATCCAAGGCCGCGGATCTCGGCGTGAATGTCTCCGACGTGGCCGACACGCTCCGGCTCCTTGTAGGCGGTAGGAAAGTGTCGACGTACTCGGAAGGCGGCGAAGAATACGAAGTGCATCTACGCGCGGACAAGAATTACCGGAGCGACGCCGAGGGATTGGCTCTAGTCACCGTGCCGTCGTCAATCCACGGCGCCGTGCCCCTGCGAGATGTGGTCGAGCTGAAGAACAGCTCCGGGCCAGCGAACGTGCATCGATCCAGTCGCCACCGCGAGGTGACCGTGAGCGCCAACGTCGCGCTCGGACATGGCCAAAACGAGGTACAGACGGCGCTCGAACGGATCGTGAAGCGGATGAACCTCCCCTCCGACTACCAAGTGTCGGCGAGTGGATTCACCCGCGAGGGCGGCCGCACGGCGCAGGCGTTCATCCTGGCCATGCTGCTCTCCGTCGTGTTCATGTACCTCGTGCTCGCGGCGCAGTTCGAGTCTTGGATCGACCCGCTCTCGATCCTGGTCGCCTTGCCCCTAACCATCCCGTTTGCGCTGCTCTCGCTCTTCCTGCTTCACGGATCCCTCAACGTGTTCTCGGGCCTCGGGCTGTTCGTGCTCTTTGGTATCGTGAAGAAGAACTCGATCCTCCAGATTGACCACACCAAGCACCTGCGCGCTCGAGGCCTGCCGCGGCTCGAGGCGATCATGGAGGCCAATCGCGACCGCTTGCGACCCATCCTCATGACCACGATCGCGTTCGTGGCCGGCATGCTGCCGCTCGCTTTTTCCAAGGGAATCGGCGCAGGCCAGAGCCAGTCAATTGCGAGCATTGTCATCGGCGGGCAGACCTTCTCGCTTTTGCTCACGCTCCTCGCGGTACCCGTCGTGTACTCGCTACTCGACGACGTCTCCGCATGGCTCGCACGGCGGCTGTTCTCGCGCGTGAAGGTCGACCGTGGCGAGAGCGAGGTCGACGGCCTTGAAGACTAACCTCCACCAGTGGAAGGCGCGCGGGAGAGACTCGGAAAGCTTCTTGCGTAGGGTGGAGCGAAGACGGTCGACCTGACTTGGTGGTCGCGATTGTGGGATACGTCTCGGTGCTTCTGGGCCGCGGCGGTGGCAGTTTCGCGGATCAGGTTGTGTACTCGACCGGAAATGTAGCGGCCGAGAAAGGCGGTCGACTCAAGTTCGTGGAGCTGGTGACCGAGGCAACGATCGCCAAGGAAATCCTCCAGAGCATGGGCCTGCCGACCGAGCCGCCACCGGTTGCGAAAGCAAGGTCGCCGGACATCCGTGACGAGACACCACCGGCCGATGCCGCACCCGGGTTTCCGCCGACAGCATTCCCCACACCGCTGGCAACCAGACTGTCGGGCGGATGCAGCAGATGTAGGAATTTCGCGCACGACCACGTTGGTTCGTCCTGGTCGCTGTAACATTTCGACACGGAGCCGTAACGCGTGGCGTGCAATAGCTGTCGTACGCCTGCGGTCGGACAGCGACTGCGCCCCTGTTGATGAGCAATACCGCCACTCTCCTGTTCCAGGTTGCTTCCCTTCAGGGTGCCGCGTTCGTCTGTACCGTTGCGATGCTATTATTGGGGCTGGTCCTGTTGCCGCGCCGGGAACGTGGAGCGCTGAAGGCACCAGTGCTGCTGCTCGTTGCCCATATCCTCGTAGCACTCCTCTCGTTTTCAGTGGGGCATGGTCCGCCTTCTCGCGGCGCCATGATTGCCATGGTGGTGCTGCTGTTTGCGGCCCTGGCTCGTGTAAGCTTTCTTCTCGTCGTTGATTGGCTTTTCGGCAGAGTGTTACGCAAACGACTCCCCAAGATTTTCCGCGACATCTTCCAGGCGGTCGTCTTTCTCGCGATGGCCATGCTGGCCTTGCATGAGCTCGGCTTCAAACTCAGCTCGCTCCTTACCACATCAGCCGTCCTTACCGCAGTCTTGGGCTTGAGCCTCCAAGAGACTCTAGGCAACGTGTTTGCGGGCCTTGCCGTCCAGGCAGAGCATCCCTTCGAGGTGGGGGACTGGGTTCAATTCGGTGAGAGCCAGGCGCTAATAGGTCAAGTTGTCGAAATCAATTGGCGTGCAACGAAGTTGCGTACTCATGCGCGCAACGAAATCATCGTTCCCAATGGGACCATCGCCAGATCTACGATTCAGAACTTCGGACGCCCAGAACCGGTAACACGGGATACCGTCGACTTTCTGGCGCCCTACGAGATGACGCCGAACCAGGTTGAGCACGCGCTACAGGGTTGTCTCGGACAATTGCCCGGAGTGGCAGAAACCCCCGCACCACAAGTCTGGACCGAAGGCTTTTCCAATATCGGCATCAGCTACCAGCTGGTGTACTTCATCACTGATTATAGTGCGCGCAAATCGATCGAATCTCGGGTCCGAAATCGCATCTGGTACGCGTTGGAACGTGCGGGGATCTCGATCCCGTACGCCCCGATCCGCGATCCCGCACTCGCCAGGGCCGTGACGCCGTTCTGCGCTCCGAGGCTCGCTTGGAACCGGGAATCCATTGCGGCGCTGCTCGAACGGGTCGAATTCTTCGATTCTCTGCCCGAGGCCATTCGGTGGCGACTGGGCGAGCTTGCGTGTGCCGAACGCTATGGCCGGGACGAACCGATAGTCGTACAAGGCAACGTGGGCAGCGACCTGCTCGTCGTGGCAACCGGGGAAGTTTCGGTAATCACGGTCGATGCAGCGGGTGACCAACGTAGTCTCGCCAGACTCGGACCGAGCAGTCTCTTTGGCGAATTGAGCCTGATCACTGGGACACGTAGCGCGACGGTAATCGCATCGGTCGAGAGCATCGTGGTACGCGTATCCCACGACGTCTTTCGGCAGGCACTCGACGAAGTACCGAGTCTGAGCAAGAGTATTCTCACCCTGCTTACCGAACGCTGCGAACGCCTCGCTCGCAACGGAGAAGTGTCGGATGCGACGGAAGGCGCCTCGGTCCGCCAGGCGTTCTTCGGCCGACTGCTACGCTTGTTTTCCGCGACGTGACAGACAGAAACCGAGCGCACCTACTCGGGCTTCTTACCCCGGCGCTCGGGACGACAACTCAGACGTGTGTCGGATGCGCCCTACAGGACAGCGGGGAATTCGAATGAGCCCAATCACCGGGATGTAGCCAGCCAGATCGTAGCTGTAGGTCTCGGTGTCGGCGTACAGCACGGTATGGGCGCCAGCGCTGATAATCGCATTCTGAACGGCACTGAACCATACCGGCAGGTCGGACAACGTCGCGTGACCCGCGCCAATTCCGTCCTGCAAGGCGAGGATGTCGATCCCGGGCTTTGGGGTCGTGGGTGGATTGTCGAGCTCCACGTTGTACAGGATCTGCGCCCAGCTGGCGCCCCAAGCATTCGAGCATTGCCAGCCCGGCAGATTGCAGGAAAAAGCATTGTAGAACGGTGCAATTGCCACGGGTAGGCCACTTCCGAGCCCATGCAACGCACGGGTGGTAGTGCGATAGAAGTTGATCAGGTTGGTCTGTGAGGTGGAATCGCTGAAATGGGCATTCTCGGACTCGAGCGCTAGGTACCACCCCTTCAAGGATGGATGCGATCCGTACTTGGTCCAAAGCTCTTGCCCAATGGCTACGGCCGCATTCGCTTCCGCATTGAGCCAGGTCGCGTCCGACGCGTACTTGGACCACCAATCTTCGTTTGCCTGTAGACCGAGGTACACTTCAACGCCAGCTGCGTCAGCCGCGGTCTGCGTGCGACCGACCACATCGGTCTTCGTTGTCTGCGTGTAGCCGGCGAGCGATGTCGGATAAATCGTGGTTTTGGCGCCGTTCGCCTGATGATCGTGCGTATTGGCAGTCCATTGAATCACCAGTTGGCCCACGCTGAGGCTCTTCATCATGCTGAGCTCGGCGTTGAGCGAGCTATTGGACCAACCGTCGATCAATGCGGGCTGCACGAACGAACCGTTGAGCCGTGGAGTGAACGCAAGGGCACTCGCGACTTGACCTTGAGGCTGAATGGTTTGGGCCGCGGCGGGCGGTGCCGCCGCGAACCACACTAACGCAGCGAGAGCGCTGGTGGCACTACCGGACGACAACCTTCGAATGGCCGTTGCGCGACATCCTTGAAGGCGATCCTGGTGGACGATAGCTGCGGTGACAAACGGCGTCGGCATGGGAGACTCCTCGATGAGATCGTGTTGGGGCGAGGTGTTGGTTCCGTTATTGACCGCTCCATCCCAGGCTGGGTGGGCCGAAGCGGACCGTGCTTCGCGCACCCAGCGCGTGGAGATGCCATGGTCGTCCCATGAGTCGAGTTCCCGCCTCCGCCATCTCGAGGGTGGGCCAACTTGCAGTTTCTCGCGTCTTCGTGCACCTTCGTGCTGGAGGATCGCAATTGCTTGATGCGCGGTGATGTGCTGCGGTACACCGCACCTTGCTATTTCGCCGAACGGGCATGAACTGGATTGCCTATCTTCTTGTTGGGTGGGAGGAAGTTGCGCTCCTGAGATGATGCTGATTGATTCAACTGGGCTAACGCAATCGTTTGCGGCGTTTTCGAGCGTCAGCAACGCGACCTTTGCGCAAGGCGCGGGGGTGAGGGAGTCAATCTCAACGATTGTATACAATGGCAGTTATGTCGCATGGCTGGAACGGATGCAGGTGATCCTGCGAGAGCCGGATGGAGCATTAGAGCGCATCTGGGAACGACCAGATGCGACAGCCATCTATATTGGGCACATGGTAAGACTGCGCTCGATGTCGATAACGGACCAACAACAATCAGTAGCATGGCACTGCTCGGTCGTTCCAAGTCGGTCCTCGCCAGTGGCCTCGGGCATATATTGAACATGCAAGCACGAGGCACATCGATCTACCTGGCCGTCGAACCAGACCTGCTGCAGGTCGTTGACACAGAAACGGGCGGGCTGAGGACAATAGGTCAAACTCCGCCTGGACTATTCAAGGTAGAGTTGGGAGAGAAAGCTATCTACGCGTTGTCAGTTCTCCATGGGATAATCTCGTACGCAGACAAGGATAGCCTCAACAAGTGATGCCCAGCGGCTGCGACTGCACGGACGCTGCCGCAAAGGACGTTTCTTGTGTCGTGGCGGCACTGTATCCGACCCTGTGATACGGTCTGACGTGTGAAGAATCCTCCGTTGCTTCGGGGTGCTACCAAGTGGGCATCGGCGCTGGGACTACTCTGCATTCCGCGCACGGCTGAAGCACAGTACTCCGGCAACATCGATAGCGGGTACTACTTGCTGCCGGGGCTAACAACGAGCACGGTCATGCATCGGACCGGCAAAGTGAGTGGCTTCTTGGGCGGCGAAGTGAGTCTCGCCTACGTCGACGGACGTAACGCAACCTGGTATGGTGGTTATTTCGATGCGGGGTATGATTTCGGTAGCAAGGGCACCCGCGTTTCGCTGGGCCCAGAATACGGCTACTACTATTGTGGAGTCGATGGGGGGCTCTTGCTGGAAGAACGTGCAACGGGGTGGGGCAAGGGCTTTGTGGCTCGGGGATATGCAACCATTGGTGTAGCTGCGATTTATGCCCGTTACGGCCAGGTGGTGACCGATGATCGGGACCGGTTCTTCGAACTGGGCTTGCTCCTGAAATTGCCGGGCTATCTGGGTCACTAACAACTCAATAATTCACAATGAGCCACTCACCGTTGCGCGATTGACCGATTGCCACTCTGCTGACCGGTGACTCCATCGCACGCTTTATCGCTACCTCGTCGTGGAAATATGCCACTTGCTGGTTCCGCCTGTTATCGTCCATGACCAATAGCCGATGTGTCAGTGTGAATAAAATACCTTGCGACCATGGCGGTGATACTTGCTCCGCAGGTGACAAGTCACCTACCGACGTTGTCCAGCGTTCTTTCATCGACCGATCGAAACGCCACACTCTGCTGCTACTCTCACGGCCCTGCCCTGGTTTGCGGGGGGCCTCGGGGGGCAACTTATACAGCGGCAGCTTTACCGTACTCGTGGTGCCATCGAGCCTGATACCGCGGCGTAGTGCTTCGTGTTTCTGGGTCGCAAGAAGTAAGAAACCTTTGGGAACCTGCCGCCGCATACGCACATGCGGGCGTACCTGCGCCAGTTTGCCCGCGTCCGTCTCCGCGCAAATTCATGCCCCAAGAGCGGTCGGGCGCGCTCCCACCAAACACACCGGGACGCATCTTCGTCGCGTTCATTAGAGCGAAAAAGGTGAGTCGTGCGGCTTGGTGGCTGGCCAAGCAGGCCCGAATGGATTAGTTTGGGTCGCTCGGATGTTCGCGGGTCTTGTCTTAGCGGGGAGATACGAACTCATTGAGAAGTTGGGTTCCGGCGGTATGGGTTCCGTGTGGCGCGCGCGCGACCAGACTCTCAATGCGCAGATTGCCATCAAGTTGCTCGCCTCTCAATTTCTCGAGTCGGATATCGCGTTGTCTCGATTTCGCCGCGAGGCGCAAGCAGCGGCGCTGATTCGCAGCACCTACGTCGTGCAGATTTTCGACCATGGTGTGGACGACGGCACTCCGTTTATCGCGATGGAGTTGTTGAAAGGCGAAAGCCTGGCGCAGCGCTTGCAGCGCGAACGCACGCTAAATCCCGCGCTGACGAGTCGAATCTTGGTTCAGGTGGCACGCGCCTTGGCATTGGCGCACTCGAGCGGCATCGTGCACCGTGATATGAAGCCTGACAACGTGTTCTTAGTGGATGAAGACGAAGAGCCGTTGGCGAAGGTTCTCGACTTCGGCGTCGCGCGCCACCACACCGACCTTGCTGAAAGCACGGGGCTCAGCACGCGAACCGGAGCAATTCTCGGGACGCCGTTTTACATGAGTCCCGAGCAAGCTACGGGGCAGACCGTCGATCATCGAGCGGATATTTGGTCCTATGGCGTCATTGCTTGCGAGTGCTTGACCGGTCGACGTGCATTCAAGGGCGACTCCATCGGCGCTTTGTTTCACGCCATCTGTATGGCGGAGATGCCCGTTCCCTCGCAGTTGAATGCTGTCCCGGCGGGCTTCGACGCGTGGTTTGCACGCGCCGTGGCGCGCGATAAAACGGCACGATTTCAATCGATCAAGGAAGCCGCCGAGGAGCTTAGGGTCGTGTGCGGCGGCATGAGCGTTCATTCGGCGCCGCCAGCGAGCGCGCTCGAGGTCGGCGAAGCGCTTGCGGGTACGCCGCAGCCGTCCGTGGACGTTCCCGTGTCACTTACGACTGACATGCGAGAACAAGCGCACACTGGGGACCCTTCGTCGATTTCTGTTTCAAACCTAGTGACCACGCGGAAAAAGTCGTTCAGCGCTTATTTTATTGTCGCAGCGGCACTTGTTGTCGGTGTGTTGCTCCTCGGTTGGCGATGGCTGACGACGCCAAGTGCCAGCGCGCCGACCGCAACCGCGAGTAGCGCACGTTCGGCCGCAACCCAGAAAGTGCCAAGCGCGCCGTCCATTGCGAACGAAACGCCCGCAATATCGCCAAAAGCAAGTGCGCCCCACGTCCCTATCGAACTCGGTGAGACAATCCCGCAGGGTAAGAGCAGCAAAGCTCTCCGTGCGCGACCGAAAGCACCCGCTGCGCCGAAACCTGCCACGGCCGCGTCGAATAAGGCGCAGCCTGGCACGCGCGGGCCCGACGACAACGCGGCTGGGATATAGGCCGGCGCGCGCTGCTTGCGCTCGGCAGGCGCCAAAACAGCCATTGCCCAACGTGTGAAGGATTGGCCCGAAGATCGCGATGCGTTGCCCGGCAAAAAGCTGTTACGATGGCGTGCTTAGTGGCGGCTTTCGATGCTGAGCACTGCAAGCAGCGGGACACGAATCATGCGACGGCTAGTTTACAATAGGACAACCTGGGCTCCTCTCGCACTCTGTTTGTTGAGCTTTTGGAGTCGTTCCGTTTGGGCACTGAGCGACAGCGACAAGGAGGCGGTAAGGACGCTGTCCAATCAGGCTGCCGAAGAGTTCAAACAGAACCAATTCGAAGCGGCGCGGGCCAAATTCACGAGCGCGTATCGAATCGCTTCGGTGCCGCGACTTGCGGTATGGGCCGCACGCGCCAACGAACGACTGGGTCATCTGGTTGCCGCTTACGAGATGTACCGGCAAGCGCTGAGACTTCGACCGAATGATCTTTGGCAAGGCGACTTGCAACCACAGGCGCAAAGGGACGCGCAACAGGAGCTCGATGCTCTCCTCGTGCGCATACCGAAGATTACGATCGCCATCGAAGGAGAAATGACGGAATCGACGGCCGTGACGATCGACGACGTGACGGTTCCGAACGCGCTCATCGGGCTCGAACGGCTCATTGATCCGGGGCAGCACAAAATCCAGGCCAAACGCGGTGCCGAGATTGCGACGGAGTCTCTACAAATTGCCGAAAGGGACAACAAGCATGTCGTCCTTCGATTCAACGCGGGTTCGAGCCCAGCTGTGGGTGCGATGGCACCTACGCCTCCGATGAATGACGGTTCCGCGCCGAACCAACCCCAGCAAGCACCAGCATCGAGCTATGCCGCGCAGCCCGTGCCTGTCGCGATCTCGGACCGCAACCATGACATGCGCTTCGCGGGTTGGACGGGCGTTGGGATCGGCGCCGTGGGTCTCACGCTTGGCACGATTACCGGGATTTACGTTGCGGCCAAACACGGTTACTTGGACGACCCCAGCCGGTGCCCAACCAAGAGCACTTGCGACCCCGCCTACCAATCGGACGTGAGCACCTATAACACGATGCGCACAGTCTCGACGGTCGGCTTCGTAGTGGGCGGGATCGGAGCGGCCGCCGGCGTGACACTCCTCCTCACGACATCAAAGCCCGAATCGAAGGGGCAAGTCAGCCTGAAAGTTTCGCCCGAAATGGTCACTGTCGGTAGCTCATTTTGAGGCAAATGCTGCAAACTCATGCGCGTGCGCTCGCCTTCGACACACTGATTCGGGCGAGGAGCCGCGGTAGGAGCTACTGGCCACAACTTAACACACTAAGGTGTGCTTGCGCCATCGACGCATTGGGCGGCTCCGCTGGAAGTCGACCTGGTGCAGGTAGCTGAAGGTGGTGTCACGCACGCGATGGCCGGGCAGTTGCTCACGCAATTTTGCGAACTGAAAGCGTTGGCATAGTTACTCAAGTTTGCGATGGCTGCAGCCTGCGTACGATTGACGAAGGTGGAACATGCGCACGGAATGGCTGCCTTGAGGATTGTGGTGCACTGCGCAGTGGTAGCACTCGCGTCGCACTGCTTGGCCACGGCGAGTTCCGTCGAGTAAGCGTCGGCCAGTTGACTGCAGGTCAAGATCGTAGAACCGCCGGTTCCGCTCGTCATTCCGCCCGTGGTTGGGCTTCCTGCCGTGCTCTGAGCACCGCCTTGATAGCTGGAACCCGCAACGCCGCCGGTGTTCTTGGAGCTGCTCACGGTCGCCCCGCCAGAATTCGTGACGCCGCCGCTCGCAGTGGTTCCAATTGCGACCCCGAAGTCCGAGTAAACGCAAGCGTTGACGAGCAGTACGCAGGCTACCAATCCTCGGCGGGGCTCCCATGGAACTCCCAGCGCCGAGAACACACACCGCCTATCAACCTCGCATTGCCTATGTTCCATAGTTTCATTCACTCTCGAGCAGTGTCCGAACCGCAGGGTGCTCGGCTCAGCCTTGGGTGCCTGGATCCGCCATCTTATTGAAGCCCGAGGCTCATGATCGAGCCGTCCGTTCCCGTCCCAGCATTGAGCCAGTAGAGCGAGTTTCCGTAAACCACCATCGGACCCGGATTCGATTGCCCGCTGGTGACGGTGACAATCTCACCCGTGGTGATGTTCATCGCCATGACGGTGCCGTCGCCGCCGTTGGTCCAATAGAGCATCGAACCGTGAAGCGCGAGACCCTGCGGCGTTTTGCCGACCGTGAGCGTCGTCGTGGTTCCGCCCCCGATGGGCACTCGCATGATCCGACCATCGGTCGACGTGCCATTGGCCCAATAGACGTAGTCTGCGTCTGCCGCAATGCCGGCAGGGGATGACTGCGCGTCCGCAAGCGGAGTCCGATAAGTTCTATCCTGCGCCACCTGCAAGACTGTCGCATTCCCGTCAACGTTATTCGAACTCCAATTGACCAGATAGACGTTCGTCGCGTCGCATGCGATGTGCTGAGCCCCAACAACGTTGCCCGTGACGGTAGTATTGATGTTCGATGAGAAGTCGTATTTGAAGATCGACTGGTTTTGCGCCCAAATAGCATAGGCATCATTCACGCAGAAAGCACCAATCGACGCACCGGACTTGGTTGGAACCGTCGAAACGGTGCCGCCGCTCGGGGCGATGAACTCGAGTGAACCGTCCACGATGGGCGCGTGGCTACCGGCTTCAAAGTGCTCGTAAAGTTGAATGAAGTATACGTTGCTCGAGTTCGTGGCTGGGCTCACGAGATAGTAAAAGGATTGGACTGAAACCATCGAAGTGCTCGACCCGCCCGAATTCGGGGCTTTCATGAGCGTGTCACCCGTTGAGTCCTGATGGTTGACCCAATAAACGTTCGATGCGTCGGCGGCGAGAAACCGTGGCGTGACTAGCCCAGATGTGACGGTACTTGGCGAAAGGCAATGCGCAACAATCGATTCTTTGGGGACGTTCGGGAAACAACCCCCGGGGCAAGATGCCGAGTGCGCTATCGACACCGTGTCTGGGCCGCAGGTGGCAAGCACATTCGAGATGCACGTGACTGCACATGGACCGGAACAATCGGAAAGCAGAGGTTGACACGTGCCCGCGTTTGGCCCAGGGCGCGTATCGCAATGGGTGACAAACGGGGCCGGAGGAGAAGAGGTGCAGGTACTTAGGGGCACCCACTTTCCGCCGGTGCACTGCACCCGACCGACGGAGTTGTATCCTTGGCAAGCGATAGCGCCTTCGTCGCTTGCACTGCAGGTCGCGCCGGATTGAGCAATGACGCCGTCCAATTTCAAGCACGCATCGGGGCTACTCGAATTGCCACCCGTGTTCGTGCCGCCAGTGGCCGAAGTGCCCCCGGTCGGAAGCGAGGTGCCACCCGTAGTGAACGCGCCGCCCGTGATTCCACTCGCGCCCGCGACGCCGCCGGTGTTCAGACTAACCCCACCGGTGCTCGAGGAATTCGAGTTGCCGCCGGTGTTCGTGCCACCCGTGTTCGTGCCACCCGTGTTCGTGCCGCCCGTGTTCGCGCCGCCCGTGTTCGACGAGCCACCGGGGCTGGTGCTGGCACTCGAGCTCGTTGTCCCGCCACTGTTCGTCGTGCGCGCGCCGCCACTGCCAGAGAATCCGCCAATGCCCGTGGTGCCGGCTGCACTCGTTGTGCCCCCGCTGCTGGTCACGGGCGCGCCGCCGCTACCAGAGAATCCGCCAGAACCCGAGACGCCCCCCGGGCTCGACGACGTTGCATTGCCGCCGACGCCCCCTGTGCTCGTGGAGTTTGCACCGCCGCCGATTCCGCCGGTGCTCAAGGATCCCGCGCCGCTAGTGCCGCCAGCCGTGCTCGTAATGCCGCCGCTGCTCGTCGTGTGCGCGCCGCCGGTGCCAGAGAAACCGCCAGAGCCCGCTATACTGCTCGTGTTCGTCGATTTTGCACTGCCACCAACACCGCCCATGTTCGTGGAACTGTCGGTCACGGTGGTCCCGCCAGTATTCGTGCCGCCACCGTTAGCGGTTCGATTTCCGACCTCGAAATCCGAGTAAATGCAAGCGTTAGCCAGGAGCGCGCACGCCACCCACGATCGGTGACGTTTACCGAGAACAAGGACCAGACGCGAACTATCCGACGCCGCGCGTGGATTTGTTTTATTACGTGGGTCAGCGGGTCCCGGGCCCGCTGACGGTAACAGGCTAAGTTCATGCTTGAATATGCGCGGATTTGTCAGCATTAGCTCTCGATAGTGGCCCGAATTCGAATATCCATTACAGTTTACTCGTGTCGATCTCGATGGGGATACCCAGCGACTCTTGGCTAGAATCAGGCTCGAATACCACACTCACTTGTAGTGATCGCTCGCTAGGTGGTGACTCGAGTGTAACGCTGACGTCAACCGCCGTGATTGCTTGCGAGGTGGATTCGCGCTGTGCCAATGGCGATGTGGGCCGCGTCCAACCGGGCACACCGTGCAGTTGTCGGCGGCGCGTCTCTGGGATCTGATTGCCCGTAATTTCTTGGAATGCCTCACGGATCTCCCATTGCATGGCAGCGGCATCTGGCCATCGTTCATCACGGTGACTTCTCAATGCCTTATCGATGGCAGTGGTCACGCGCGACGGCAGGTTGGAAAGCACGGTCGCGATGGAGCGGGCATCCTGGCTCATTACGGCAGAAAGCCGTTCCATTACGGTCCTTGCGGGGTAAACGAACTCACCCGTCAGCGCGTGGAATAATGTCGCTGCTACGGCGTACAGATCTGCCCGATGATCGACGGTGCCAGGCGTTGCCCTCGCCTGTTCCGGGGACATAAATGAAACGGTGCCCATGACGACCCCCTGACTCGTGAGGATTTGAGTTTGGCCATCGAGCACGCGAGCCAGCCCGAAATCGAGTACCTTGATGCGCCCATCGCGGAGCAGAAAGACGTTTCCCGGCTTGATGTCACGATGCACGACGTCCGCTTCGTGCGCGGCCTTGAGGACATCCAGTACCTGATCCGCAATGAATAGCGCCTCGGCGAGTGGCAGCACGGACACAGAAACCAAGCGCTCATGCAGCGATTCGCCGCGCAGCAGTTCCATGACGAGGAAGGCAATCCCGTCTTCGGTTTCGTCATCGTCGAGAATGCCGACGACGCCGGGGTGATCGATGCGGTTGGCAATGTAGCCCTCACGAAGAAATCTCTCGCGTACCTCCTCGTGGACGGCGAACTCGGGGTACAGCATCTTGATGGCCACTTGCCGACCATTGCGATGCCGCGCCGCATAGACGTTGGCCATGCCGCCCATGCCGATGAGCCGCTCGATGCACCACTTGTTCCGCAAGGTTCGCCCGATGCTGCGATTGGCTAGATCTCGCGCGCGTTCTTTGTCCGAAATTTCCCGCATCGAGCAAACGCTACCTTATGGCGGGCGCTCCTCACAGATTGGAGGTGCGATTTCTGGCATTCGGCTCCTAGATTCGCGGCTCCTCGTGTGACTTTTCCTTTGCGCCGGCCGCTGATTCGGATGCGTCTCCTTCCAAGCTCACGTGGAATGTACGTCCCCAACCGGGGCGAATGTACATTTGGATGGCACGGGCACAACGGGTGGCAACGGCGAATACTTCTGGAAGGTCGACAACGGGAGTTACACGCTGACAACCGGGCAGTTCGACGCGGCGATGCCGCTTGGGTCGCGCCAGGTACGGCTCGCTGTCCCCAATAGCATGGACGGCGTCGGCTACGCTTCGGCATCCATCAACGTTGTCGATTCAACAACGTCTCGGTGATTCCTTCGTTCTATGGTACCGCGGGCGTATATCTGCCGGACGGAGTCGTGTTGCGGACGCCCCTGAGCGACAGTACGCCGTTTGCCAACGGTTTTGACGGTCAGGCGCAATTGGGTGTCGCTGCCACTTCGGGAGAAATCTGGAGTGGTGGGCCCGTTTGGCTCCGAGATCGCGCGCACGTCCTCGGCAAAGTATTCTCTGCCAGTTCAATCACGACCCAGAACGGCGTAGTGACGGATGGCCTTTTCCACAATCTGAATCCGTTCTACCTGGCATCGCCCATTCAAGCGACGGCGCCCCGTCCTACCGGTGGTTCCAGCGTTTCCCTGGCGCCCGACCAAAGCCGCATTCTTTCACCCGGATCGTTTGGCGATCTCAGTGTTAAATCGCGCTCGACCCTGTAACTCTCCGCGGGTACGTACAGCTTCATGACGGCGATGCTCGAGCCTGATTCGGTGTTGAACGTAACTGGGTCCGTGACACTCGTGCTCGGGAGCAACTTTGCGCTCCGTGGCAAGGTGAACTACGTAGGATCTGGTCGACTCACGATCATATACCTTGGGACCAACACCGCGTTTATCGAGCGCCAAATGGCTAAGGTCGACTACTACTCGCCTAACGCCAAGGTCGTGCTCGGTGCTTCGGGTATTACGTCCTATGTCGGCACGATAACGGCGTTGCAAATTGAAGCGGCCCCGTACGCGACCATCATGTGTGACATCTAGCTAGACTTGACTTTTCCAGGGGATTCCGTCAACCTGACGGCAGGGTCCCTGTGGAGAAACGCTAGAAGTGATCCCCAGATTCATCTACACTTGCCTCCTTCTAACTCCCGCGTTCGTTTGCGAATGCGGTGGAGCAACGTCCGATTCAACCAGCGGGAATAGCTCCACGCCAAAAGGCGCGACGACGCTCGCGCAAGTCGACGACGATTCGCTGAACTTCGTAGCTTCGAACAGCGATGGGATATATTGGTCGAACTTCGTCCATGGGGGAATTTTTCGGATTAGTCGCGACGCAACCGGTTTGACGCAGCTCAATGCTGATCTCAACCCTGATGCGCTATCCGCAACTGACGGCCGCCTGTATTGGCGATCGTATACCGATGCGACCCTGTCCAATTCACGCCTTAGCACGTCACTCGATGACGGATCGCAGCGGCAGGATGATGCCAGTGGTTTCGAAATGACAGTCGGTTCATGGAACACCGGCACGTGGACAGTCCCTTCCGACGGTCAATACATCTATTGGCTGAGCGCACCTCCCGATGGTTCAACACAGCATATTCTACGCGTCGCGATTTCGGACGGCACTCAGGAGGTGCTGTACGAACGGACTGACAATGTGGGCATCGGTTTGGTTTGGCTAGCGGCCAACACATTGTATTTCAATGACAACAACGGGGTTCATTCAGTGGACTTGGCTACCAAGGCCGAGGCCGACGCCTTAGCGACGAATTTTACTGTAGTGAACCCGGTCTATATTGGGAGCGACTTCTATTTCGTTGGCAATTCGCCCGATGTAGCGCCACTAACTGGCCTGTTTCGCGTGCAGGCGGGTGTTGCTTCGCGGATAGGTTCTCTAGACTGGGATGCCAGCTACCTGAGGGCAGCTGGCGACGGCTCCCCGTATATTTACCTGCTTGACCGTCACGATGCCTCCGTTGTCAAGATTCACAGGTACGACACGACCAACGATACGTTCATCACGTTGCAGGAATTTCAGGGCGAATCGTCGATCAGTAACATTATCGTCGACGGAGACTACCTCGTGTTTGGTCTTAGAAACCGGGTCATGCGAATGCCCAAGAACCCACAATAGCAGCTGCTAGACCAGCGTTATGTCACGTGCAGCAGTGGTAACACGGGGGCGGCGGAGGAGGTGGCGGATACTGCTGCGGCGCGGACGCGCAGGGGGGAGGATTGCTGGCGCACGCCGTGGCCAGCAGCAAAACGCAAGAACCTAAGAATGAACTCAATACGGTGATCACGTACCACTCCTGAGCCGCTACCCGGTTCCAAGTATTTCTGCGCGCCCGAGCGAGTCAATGATGGCGTCGATTCCGGTATGTTCCCTATCCAACTGCAGCTGAACTCCGACACTCAAGGCGGACCGCGCAATGAATGCCTCGCTCAGTGCCCCGGCGAAGTTAGCAAGGCAGATTCTGCCCGGCGTCACCTGGACTTCTCCGAGCGCGCTGACTTGCTCGGCCACTATCGACTCGAGCCCTTCACGACAGGTCCAAAGCAGCGTCTGCGCTTTGCCGAGAACGACATCGAGGCGAACCAGTTCGGCCGCGGAGGGTCGCGTCGCGGTGCGGGTAAGCATGAGCCGGGCTCGCTCGATTACGCGGGTCGTAAAGTCATCCTGGCTCGTTTGTGCCACTAGCCACTCGGCTGGCTGCCAGATCGGAGCAGCCCTGGATAGAATTACCGATCAAGTTCTGATACCCATTTTCGTAAGGGTACGCTCGAGATCGTCCGGCTTTATGGGCTTCATCACATAGTCATCACAACCGTCGTCGTACGAAGAAAACACCTCCTTGACGGCTGTGTTGGCCGTGACCATGAGAATCTTGGCCGCTGACTTAGGTGCAATCTCCCAGGACTTCTCCAGCTCCCTCATGCGCGCGACGACCTCCTTGCCGTTGATGTCAGGCATTTCGATGTCCATCGTTACCAACCCGTAAGGAGTACCTTCGGTATATGCTGACTCGAACAACCTTAGCGCGATGTCGCCATTCGGAGAAGCGTCGCAATGGCCCAAGGCCGAAAGAAGCTTCGAAAGCTTCACGCGGCTTACGTAATCATCATCAACGACCAAAATGCGCATGGGGATTCCTCCGTATCTGTCCAATCGATTGCTGGCGTCTTATTTGCGATATTCGTTGTTCACGAAAGCGTCTAGTCTGTTCAATTCCTTCTCGAGTCGAGCAAATAGGTCGTGGATACCTTGCAGGTTCCCCGATTTGCCGCTTTCTTCCACGACCTCGGCTGCCTCGGACAGCGGCATGGCCGTAAGATTTGCCGATGCGCCCTTGATCTTGTGCGCTTCACGGCCGATTGCCGCCGCGTCGCCGGTCGAGATGAATCGCTTCATATCGCCGAGCTGTTTGCGTGCCGTCGCGAGAAACCCAACGACGACGCTGTCAAGCAGCGGCTTGTCCCCGGCAAATTCCTCCACGGCTAGTGGGTAGTCCATCGGCAATGGCGCCGGTTCTCGTTGCGGTGTGTGTTGCACGCAGTCGCATTCCTTAGGAGGGCCCGACAGTCGCTGGGCTACCTCGCGCAGGAAGGCTTCCCGTCGTAGCGGTTTGGTCACAAGACCGTTCATGCCGGCGGCCAAGCATTCCAGTCGCGACTTCTCATCGGCATTGGCGCTCAGACCCAATATGACGACACTCTCGGTCCACCCGGAGCGTCGTCGCAGCCGGCGCGTTGCCTCGTAGCCGTCCATCACGGGCATTTGGATATCCATGAGAACGAGTGAATACTCCTTTGCTTCACAATGCTCTAAGGCCGCGACGCCATCGCCGGCGATGTCAACGGCATAGCCAGCGCCCTCGAGATGCATGCGCGCGACCTCCTGGTTGGGCAGGTAGTCCTCGACAAGCAGGATGGGACAACTTGGACAAGCGGATCGCGACGATTTCCATTCCCCGCGGTCGTCAGCAAGGGCGTGCGCGTCTTCGGCACTGTCGCAGACGGCAAAAGGCAGGACGAACCAAAATTTACTTCCTTGACCCAAGTGGCTCTCAAAACCGATGGTCCCGCCCATGAGCTCCACAAGACCGTGTGCAATCGACAGGCCAAGACCGGCGCCCCCATGCTTGCGGGTGGCTGCCGCGTCCACCTGAGCGAACCTCTGGAAAATGAGGAACTTCTTTGCATCGGGGATACCGTCGCCGGTATCGGTCACTCCGAACCTGACCCAAACCCTGCCCGATTCGCGGCGCTCGACGCTTGTCCTAAGCACGACACTTCCTTGCTGCGTGAACTTCACGGAGTTGTTCATCAAGTTCATGAGG
>PMCK01000122.1 GCA_003154095.1 Myxococcales bacterium
GGAACCCCTTACCAAGATTTGGACGACGTTAGAGAAAACGTTGAGGCCTTCACCTCCTACTGGTCAAGACTGAACCAATTCGAGGCCGACAGGTTCCGCTCCGTCATCAACAAGCGTCACCACACCCTGAGCTGCTCGACAGACAGGCTAGGTGCGGTCTGGATCGTCTCGTTGGGCGATCCAGTCGGATCAGGGGGCGGAGGTCGAAGACCCCCTGAATCATTAACATTGAGATCAGCGACCACACCGCTGCCTTTGCCAGGTGCCCTTCGGGCACACGGCGATGGCAGGGTCCGGTATGGGATAGTCGATTGCTCCTTACAAGGGAGCCGACAGACCACAGTCGGGACCGCAAGGTCAGAGCCCTCGGGAGTCTACTCGAGTAGCGGCAATACTCGGATGGACAACCTAGACCCTGAGTACGTTGACCTCAACGTTACCAACGATCACCGGGACTGGGGCGAAGAAGAAGATCCCACGGGATCCAAATCTGAACCCAAGGTCACGGGGGCAGGATGGCTCACTACATGCCGCAAAGCGAGTAATGAGTACACGGTGAGTCAGGAAGAGGAAAGCTCCTCCATCGGAATCACTGGTAGCGATCACGGACCAAGTCCTAGTCGTAATCATCCTGAGCGAGCTGTTATAAGCTCCCAGGTTGCCGTGTCCGCCCCTCCACTATTATTAGTCGAGGGTCTAGCGACCGACCCGGAATTCGGAGAGCCTCCCTCTGTTCCGGTGTTCGTCAATGATCTAACAATCTTGGTTCGACCTGCCGCGCGAAGCCGCGGGGGTCCGGGCTCAATGGTGACGTTGGGATATGGTGAACCCAATTCGGGCCACTACCAATGGGTGCCATTTGGATTCTATCCGAACACGCGCCGCTTCACTGCCGCGCTAATCACTATCTACAAAGTTTGCTGTCAGGTCCGAGATGGAAACCTCGCAATTACCTTGGAAGATGCCGACTTGGTAAAGCACTTCTGTCAGCGCCGACGCAAATTCCATTCACCGACCCTATATCGGTTGGTTCTGGATCTCCATCGATTGATCCAACAGCGACACCTATCGGTTAACCTGTGCGGAGGGCTGCCGGTCGCAGACAGCCAGCAACCTGAAATCTGCGACGCCCTCGCAACGATGTGGGTTTGAAAAGCCTTTTGTTAACTTTCCTGATTGCGATCAAGCCCTAGAGGGCTTCGTACGGTGTACACCAACCTTGTGGTCGTCAGCGTCCACGCGCCGGTCCCAGGCTCGTTGTCACTGGCGTTCAATCACATCGCACTTAGCGAGCTAGCGCTTACGCGCAACGGTCTCTCCTGTTCAAATAGTANNGGAAGCATGTGCCATGTTAACTGAAGAAGAAGTTATTGCAAATTTCAACCCAAACGAATCTATTGGTTTTAGCGACGAGGACAACGCCAAGCTGCACCAACGACTGCACTGGTACAAAGCAGAGAAGGGTCGCACGGATCGGGTCGCCGTGGTTTACTTTCCAACGATTCTCGAAAGCGCACGTCGACAGATCTTACGCGGCAACCAGAATGCGACCATCGAAGAACAGAAGACGGCACTGGCAAAGGTGAAGCGCACGCTGGCCGAGAAGTTGGGTAAGTCCGCCACCTCCTTAACACCCGGAGAATTACTCGACACCCGCGAAGTGCGGCTCAAGCAGTGTCGAGCCGTCTACAACAAAGACTTGGGATTCCTTGAGATCCCGGAAGATCTGTCCAGGAGCGAACAAGCCATCTGGGACAAACTCGGGGAAGCTCGGAGCTACTTCTACACGTTGCTCCTGATTTACCAAGGTGACCGTGACGGTGAGGTTGAACGCGAACATGCATCACGAGGTTGGCGAATTGTTCCGTGGCGATTCTCAGAAGAAAAATACGATACCTTCCGTAAGATTGACAAAGGGTTACACGAGGATAGCTCAAGTATCGCAAATGCGGATCTTTTGCTTACGTGCACTGACTCGCAATTCCAGAAAATTACAATTACCAATGCTGGCTCAGCGTTCTACAAGCAGAATACTGACTTCCTCGGGAGGGTCCTTGAAGCGGCCGCATCGCTTAGGGACCGACTACAGCCATTTCGTCAGTTATCGACCGAAGAGTTGCGAGAGAAACTGGGAATGCCCGCTACTGCGGTAACTCCAAGTAGCGCTGCGGACGGTTTCGACTTCAGCGAGGTGTTGGCCACAGTCTAGTTACAGACAACTTGCAACAGGCCCGCGGCACCTTCAGACGTCGCGGGCCTTTGCTTGTCTGCTTGTCCAGGATGACGTCAATAGTGCACATGAACCCTGAGGCGCTGGGTCGGAAAATATTACTGACGATATGTCATCTTTAATGCCATCCGGTGTATCTACTTTGGAAACGCATGGTGCGCGGGGAGAACCCGCGACAGGGACTTGTCTTGGTTCCGCATGAAACACGGTTCGGTGCCCCACCAGGTCATGTGAGAATGTACAGGGTGGGGCATCGTTATATTTGGAAAGTCACTGAGTCAGCAGTACCAATCGAACTCCAGAAATCGGTACAAGTACTCCAGAAGTCGAATCGCCTCGGTGTAGCTGAAGCAAGTCCCTCGGTGTCTTGGTCGCTGCCAACTCATCACGGGGACTGGCGCTTCGCAATCGGACATCAACACATGCGCCCAGGTGCGAGACGTCCAACGAGTCGGCGGTGCTCTCAGTAGTTCCCGTCCATGAGTACAGGAGAGATGCAAATGAAGACATATGAAGATTGGTTTTCGGTTGATGTAGCGAAACGGGCTTCTCGCGTCCGGGGATCTCGGCTACGGCACGTGCTGAGAGAACTGCTGGCAAATAGCTTGGACTCGCGAGCCACGGTGATTAGTCTGGCATGCCGGTTGGTTGAGGATGCGCCAGCTGACCCACATGGCTATCAACTATTTCGTATTGAGTGCTCGGACAATGGCGATGGATGCACCGACCCCGAAATCTTGCGACGTGTCGGGTCCACAACAAGTGACCAGAGCCCGAGCAAACGGGGTCGATTTGGCCAAGGTCTCATCGACTTCCTCATAATTGCCGAGCGGGCAGAGATTCGTACGCACGAGCATCTTCTGACATTTGAAACAGGGCAATGCACAATTGACTCGAGTCAGCCATTCGCGGAGGGGCTTGTCCTACGCGGGATCATTCGCCATCCCGAAGCAACCGCCGATGACTTGCTATACTTTTTTCGTAGTGTCGTGCTGCCGACTGGCGTCGAGTTCACCTTTAACGGTGAACTCGTAGCTACGCGCCTGCCGATCCGCACCATTGCAAAGGTGAAGCTCCAGACTCCGCTGTTTGATCCAAAGTCGGGGGTGGTTAGAGAGAGGGTTAGAATGACCGAGGTCCGTATCTTCGATAAGTTCTGGGACGTACCAGTAATTCATGAACTCGGTATTCCGGTGGACGAGGCACCTTGGAGTCTGCCCTACGACATTGACATCCAACAAAAGACGCCACTTGATGTGGATCGGGTCCTGCTGCCAACAAGGTACAAGGACAAGGTAATCTCTGAGTTGATTGGCGCTGCAAGCGATCTGTTCGCTCAATACGCGAAGGATCATGGAGAAGTACCACCCGAGATTTCCAATGTGCCAACAAACGCCAAACGACTGGATAATGCAGCGCAGGCGGCCATCATTGAAACGCACCTGAAAGTCGGCCGCGATAAGATCGTCCGTCGCAATTTGTCTGACGAAAATGATCGCAGCGAATCGCAGGAGCTTGAAGATCTAGAATTCGTGCCCGTCAATCGCCGCTACCTTCCGCCCGGCGTGTCAGCGCTATTGGACGACACGCCAACTGTAACTCAGAAACACAATGAGATCTGCAAAGTGAACTCAAAGTTGGATGCTAACCTTCCGCCCGAGACCCTACGCCAGGCCGCCTGTATTCGCGCATTCAGTGAGATAGCGAGTTCCCTTGTCGGCTTCTCAGTTAGCTGCCAGCGCTTCAGAAATAGCAGGGTGTTGGCAACCTGGAGTGAGGGGACGATAGCCCTGAACATTGATCACTCTTGTCTATGGGTGGACCCTCTTGGTGAAGAAGCTCTGGGTATTGTGATCCATGAGTGCTCGCACGCAAAAGTAAGTGGTCACTGTGTAGCGTTTCAGAAGGAATCGGCAAACTTGGGTGCCCGTTTCGCTCTGTGGGTCGCGAGTCACCCTGAGCGGTGGGCAGCGTTACGGGAGGAACTCTACGGATCTGTGTCCACCAAAGGGACGCTATCTCCGCTATCTGCTTCCGTTAGGCTGGGCAAGAACATAGTTCGGGAATTGCGCCAGCACAGGGCGGCAAGCAAGCGCCGCTGATGGGCGATATTCCCCGGGCTGGCACCGAAGGGCCTGGGCCAATCCCTTCGGTGCCGATCCGGATCTTGTAGCGAGTCCGAGCAATAACTGACGACACTCATGATGATTGCTTCGACCTCGAACGCCCGAGTCCACTTAAGACCATAGCTATCAGGTTGGTCTGACCGCAAACGTCAGGCAGTTCGGTGCGAAGAGAATCCACCAGTTGCGCGAGATAGAGCGCCACAACCAAGGTCAATAACCTCAGACTCGACCTTCGGACTGGGAGAAGCTCGGAATATGACTTCGAACAGATGTTCAGGATCCATTCTGGTTGCCCGTTGTCATCAAACTTTCGAATGACGACTAACTCCGGGTTTCCACCAGTAGTCATGAAGCCAACAATGGCGTTCTCCCAGCCCGGTACCTCTTCTCGAAATTGACGAAGAAGAGGACCGGGCAATGAGAGAACTCTCACGGCTTTCCCTGCAGTTCGCGAATGATTCCTGGGATCTCGCGCTCGACGGCTCGGGCGAGAAGCCCCGCGATTGTCTTACTTACACTGGCGCCGGTAGCAGCCGCGACAATGCGGGCCAAACGCAGCGTCTGCTCGGGTAATGAGATTGACATCGTTGCGGTAGGTTCGTTGCTTGCCGTCACGGACAGGTCTTGAGGTATCACTTTTGGCTTCGTGCCTTCAGCTTCAGAAGCCACGGTTGCATTGTTGGTGGAGATGGGCCTGGGGTTGTGGTCGTTCATACTTCTACAACTGCGCAGCCGGAGAAGTTTCAACCTCTTGCCGTAGAAACCTTTCGAGATCCATTCGCCTTACAAGGTACGCAAAGATTGGGCGCGCGCTTTTCAATCCGAACCGGTGAAGAGCCTTCGCTCGCCCCCACATAGACCGTGGGACAATTCTCTTTGGAGCACCCAGCCAGCCAACGTTCGAGAGGCAATTCTAGGTTTCGCAGGATACGCCGGTTGATAACTTTGGGGGTGCCTCGTTGTGGATACTGATGCTGCATGCGAGCGTTGCGTTCACCAAGCCAGATAGTCTCCTCAACGGAAATGCAAATAGGTTCGGGGGCGGGATTGAGTTCCGGTGTCTTCCCAGGGTAGCCATGCCCAAACTTGATCCAATTACCGAGCTCACGGTTGAAGTACTGCGACTGGAAGCCGAAGTACTCCAGGAGGAGAGCGGTGTTCTATTGCTCGACGCTCGAGCTAAGGAAGTTTTCGCACACTTGGCTCGAGTGGAAGCACGATTCCTTGAGCTTGGACTTGGCCACATTAAGTCTCAACCACTCCGAGAATCCAAATCAGAAGCATGTTCACCGGCACCGGCCGCTCCGATAGGTCCGGTACCCGACGATCGTTTCATTGACCAACGCGATGGCTTGGTCCCCAAGCCTCTGTATTTACGGCTGGCAAGAGAAGGGGCGTTCCCTAGTTCTAAGATAGGCAAGCGGGTAGTCGCTCGGTGGGGTGACGTTCGAGCTGCTATTGAGGCTCGGGGACGGAAGAGGCGTCACGGAGACAGCAAAGCGGTCGATGGCAGCGATCAGGTCAATTTGGATGCTCTGCGTCGCGAGCTAAGTCTTGACCCCAATTCAAAGAGTGGAAGGTAGAAGTGGGTCGTCACCCCACCGGTCACATCTACTTCGACCACGGAGCTTGGTTTGTATCGTTCCGCGTCCAAGGGAAGCGAGAGCACTTCCGCCTTGGGCATTGTTCGTCACAATCACAGGCTGAGAAGCTCTCAACCATGCTGGTCGGCATGTTNNCAAGGAACACATGGCGCAGACTTTCTGCCGTCAGGCCGCCGATTCTACGGCATCCAGGCTGGCAGGAATACTCACTTTGCTGGATGGAGTGATAGACGGAACTGAGCAAGAGGCTCCGCCAGCACCAGCGGAACGGCTGCGAGTCAATGCTTTAGACCCGACACGCTCAAATGCTTCGCCACCGGCCATGATGACTTTTGGCGAGTTCGCTGAACTCTGGACGACTAACGAATTGGCTCGTCGATACCGGCGCAGGATCAAAGAAATAGATCACACGGAAAACCGAAGACGTCTCAAGAACCATATACTCTCTGTGAAATTCGGTAACCAGACAATCGGTGACACACTACTCAACGAGTTCACCCTGGATCACGCTGACCACGTGCTGGCGCAGCCAAGGCTACCAGAGGGTTCGCTCCGGCAGGTTGCTCAGATAATGCATCGAGTACTGCGTCTCGCTGAATACCCTGCTCGATTGATTGAGCGGTCACCTTTCCCGGGCGGATGGCTGCCAGAGTCGAATCCGCTCAAGGCTCGAAGCTACTTGTTTCCTTCGGAAGACTCGGCCCTAATGCGTCATACGGCGATCCCGCTCGTGAAAAGGGTATACATTGGAGTGGCGCATCGCGAAGGACCGCGCCGGGGCAATCTTGTTACCCTGACCTGGTCGTGCCTGTTGCTAGATTTCGAGGACGGGGGCGGGTACCTTTGCCTAGATCATACGAAAAATGGGCGTGACGCGAACTGGGCGTTAGACCCCGGAACGGCGGAAGCACTCCGGCGGTGGAAGAAGATTTGCCCATCGAAGACATACGTCTTCCCGGAGTTGGCTTTGCCTCAGGCACGCAGGCGGCCGCTTCGAGACCGCCCTATGCATGTGAGCCATTTCTCGGACGAACTCCGTGCCTGGCTCCGGGAGTGCGGAGTCGATCGACCAAAACTGTTCGAACGCAATGAGCACCGTATTCCACTTCGGGCCCATGACCTGCGAGCAAGCTTCGTTACGCTGGCCTTGGCGAACGGCAGGTCCGAGGCCTGGGTAACAATGAGGACTGGTCACACGACATCCGCGATGCTCAACCGCTATCGCCGAGACGCTGAATCAATCGCAGAACTCAATCTCGGGTGGTTCGTGCCGCTGCAGAAGGCCATTCCAGAATTTGCAGAGCTTGATCTTCAAGAGCAGAGCGACGCGAGTGCCGAACTGCCCGAAACCGGCTCAAGAACAAATATGGACGGCAATATGGACGGCAGCTCGCGCGCCCCCTCAAGTCACCCAAACCCACCCCCTCACAATCATCAATGATTTTGAACTTGTGCACGAGAAAGGACTTGAACCTTCACGGGTCGCCCCGCCGGAACCTAAATCCGGTGCGTCTGCCAATTCCGCCACTCGTGCGTGCGAAGGCCGGAGGCATAGCCTTTCATTGGGTCTACGTCCACAACCGAGCATCGACAAAGTTGAGCCGGGGGTTGTGCTAACTAACTAATATCATTCACTAAAACTGGCACTTGACGCAGGTGTGGCAGCCGACCTAGGCATTCTCAGGCCCCTGCAAACGCACAAGCCTGTATGGTCTTGAGGCTCCCGCATTGGTGGGGACCCCCGGGGATTTGGTGAAACCGTTCCGATACGCTGCATGGCTTTCGTTGAGCTACCTAGTCGTTGCCGGACTCTATATTAGCGAATCGAGTCGACTGGCAGCGCAACTCGCGAAGAACGTGGGTGAGCTGGAACATATCGAACACGTCAAGGGGCTCGCTTTCGTAGCGATTACTGGACTTGTGCTCTTGGGTTTGTCGTGGCTGTTCTTTTCTCGACTGCAGCGTTCAGACGAGGAGCGTGCCAAGGGGCAGCAGGCGTTGATGCTGGTTCAGAGCAAGATCTACGCGGCCGAATTGGCGGCGAGTGTCGCGCATGATTTCAACAATCTTCTGATGATTCTTCGTTCCGGTGTCGATGAAATGGCCGAGTACGGGAGCGCATCAATAGATGCTGAGACGATTGGCGAGATGCGAAAGGCGCTCGACGGTGCAAAGAATCTGACCGAACGCCTTGCGCGTACTGCGCGCGGTGATCGCGCCACGCGACGCGATGTGCACTCGCTCGCGCAGTTGGCGGCGGACACAGTGCGATTGTTGCGTCGTTTGCCACGCGTCGCGGACAGAACGGTTGAGGTCATTGCGCGGGCTCCAGCGCGAACGTTGCTGGACCCGGTGGTCGTTGAACAGATTGTCGTGAATCTGCTCCTGAATGCCGCGGACGCTTGCGGCGAAAACGGCGCGATTCGTGTTGAAACTGGCGAGGACGAACACGATGTATGGTTGGCGGTGCACGACAACGGGCCCGGGCTCTCCGACTCGGAGAATATGGCGATATTCGAGCCGTTCAAGAGTACCAAGGGTGGCATGGGCCTCGGGCTGCTCAGTGTTCGAGCTTGCGCCGAGGCTGGTAACGGCAAACTCATCGTTGGCAAGTCCCCGCTAGGCGGCGCTCTGTTCGAGGTGCGTTGGCCGAAGGTCGAGCGCCAGGCGTCGCTCCCACCAGATGGGAGGAGTCCCGTTATCCGATAAGTCTGACGACGCGCTCAGGGTTTCGGTTCCTGTTGGGTGCTGCAATGCAGTGTACCGAGCCCGAGTAATAATTCAGTGGCGTGAATGCCAACGACACGACGATTCGGAAATAGTTCGGACAGTATCCCCAGAGCATTTCGATCTTGAGCGTCATTGAACGTGGGAACGAGCACGCATTCCGTGCCGATGTAGAAATTGGCGTAGCTTGCCGGTAAGCGGGTACGTCGATCCATTACCGGTTCCGGCATCGGCAGTGGGATCACTTCGAGCCGGCGATTCTTGGCATCCCGCGCCGCCCGAAGGTGTTCGTTCGCCTGGTGAAGGACTCGGAAGTTGGGATCATTCTTGCGCTTCTCCGAACACAGCACGACTGTGCCTGGTCTCACGAATCGCGCGAAGTCGTCGATGTGGCCCGAGGTATCATCACCGGCGATTCCATTCGGTAACCAGATGACTCGATCGATTCCGAAGTAGTCTCCGAGCATTTTCTCGCTCGCTTGACGCCCTAGAGACTTGTGGCGCGCCCTTCGTCCAGCCAGGAGACACTCTTCAGTTGTAAGCAGGGTGCCCTCGCCATCGACGTCGATGGAGCCACCTTCCAACGTAACGTGCGTCAAGCGACCACGCGCCGTTGCTTGCGGGAAAAACGCTCGGTCTGCATAGTTCTCGGCTACGAAGTGTCCCGCCGCTTCATCCAATTGGTGGTCTGGATACCTATTCCACCCCTTGAACTGCCACTTGACGGCGCCCAACTTGCGCGACCGCTCCGGTGCTCCGCGTCGGCCTTGGACCAGGAAACTTGGCAAATAGTCCCGCGTCCAAGAACGATTGGTGTCGCAGCTAACGTAATCGACTTGATCGACATTTGCGCCCGCGCGATCGAACACGATGCGCGCTCGGGCAGCATCGCTTGTATTGCGGACCAGCAAGCGGACTCGCTCTGCGCGCACCAGTTGCTTGACGATTTCCGCATATACCCAAATGATTGTAGCCGCTTTACCGGGCCAATCGCCTTGTTTATGGGGGAACGCCAGCCACGTTGCAAAATGCGGTTCCCACTCGGCGGGCATCCGCCAGCCAAGGGACTTCGGACTTGCGTTGCCCGCTTGCGTGAGCTCTGTGTTGGGATTCGTTTTCATTTTGTCGTGACGGCGCGCCAAAGGCATGTTGCCACTATCGACCTTTCACGTCGATCCAACGTTCCAATAGCCCGTCGTAGGAGTCGATGCGCCGATCGCGAAAAAAAGGCCACCAGTGACGCTGTTCGGTGATGAGCTCCAAGTCGCAGGGCACCACTATGACCTGCTCTTGCTCCCCCGCCTCGGCAATTACACGTCCCATGGGATCGCACACGAAGGAGTGCCCCCAAAACTCCACTTCTCCAACGCTCGAGGCTTCGCGCCCCACGCGGTTGACGGCAACCACGAAGGTTCCGTTGGCAATGGCGTGGGAGCGCTGCACGGTTCGCCATGCATCCAGCTGCGCGTCGCCCAGGAGTTCCTTTTCCGATGGCATCCAACCGATCGCCGTTGGATATACGAGAATTTCAGCGCCCGCGAGCGCCATGGCTCTTGCTGCCTCGGGAAACCATTGATCCCAACAGATGAGCGTTCCCAGGCACGCGCCCGGCGTTTGAATAGGTGAAAATCCTTGACTGCCAGGCGTAAAATAGAACTTTTCGCAAAATTGCGGGTCTTCGGGGATATGCATTTTGCGGTACGCACCCAGCTGTGCGCCGTCGGATCCGAGGACCACTAATGAATTGTGATAGAGGCCTCGCGCGCGACGCTCGAATAAGGGCGTAACGACGACGACCTGCAAATCGCGTGCAACTTCTGCAACCTGCGCAATCGTGGGGCCGTCGAGTGGTTCGGCCCATTCGAAGAACTTCGGATCTTCGGTCTGACAGAAGTAGTCCGTTGCGAATAGCTCGGGCAAGACGACCAGCGTTGCACCTTGGCGCACCGCTTCAGCAATACCCTCGCAGGCATGCGCCACATTTTTGCCCTTGTCATGCTGGCTTCTTTGCTGAACAAGACCGACATTGACGATTCGACTGGCCATCTTGGACCAAGGGTAGTCACTCGGGCCCGATCGAGCCAGCCCGACGGCACGATTCCGGCGATGCCCCGAATCTAGGTGCAGCCACGTGCCGGCAAGTCCAGAGCCTCCCCTCGCCAAATACAACGAGGCCCGCAAGAATGACTTCGAGCGGGCCTTCGATTGCCTTTGGCGGCGACTACCTCACCATTGCAGATTCGCCCGAGTCCAGCCGCCAAGTACGCGCATGTAATTGGCGCGTTCGTAGACGGAGGGTTCTGGGCAGCGCGACAGATTCATGCTGCCGAGGGCTTGTTGAAGCGACTCGTACTCGTGGGCCACCAGCCATTGCTCAAGTTCGGAGCGGGCCTTTTCAATCCAACCCGGGCCTTGCTTGAGAATGGCGCTCACCACCTGTACGGCATGAGCGCCGGCCATGACGGACTTGAGCACATCGGTTGCGGAATGAACGCCACCGGTGACGGCCAGTGATCCCTTGACGTTGGCACTTAGCACGGCGAGCCAGCGAAGCCTCATGAGCAATTCCGAGGGCGTCGATAACTCGAGCGTGTGTTTGACCTCGAGTTGCTCGACGTCGATGTCCGGTTGATAGAACCGATTGAACACGACAAAACCGTTCGCACCCACGTGTTCGAGCTGTGCCACGAAGAATGCCGGTGAGGTGTAGAACGGTGAGAGCTTCACCGCGATAGGAATTGTCACCTTGTGTTTAATCGTGCGCACCATTTCAATGGTCCGCGATTCGAGTGTGCTGCCGGATTCTTTCGGATTCGTTGGCAGCGAATACACGTTGAGCTCCAGAGCATCCGCGCCCGCTTGCTGAATCCGCTTGGCGTAGTCTAACCACCCGGAATTGGTGACGCCGTTGAGCGAGCCAATGACGGGAACGTCGACGGCGGACTTTACCTTGTGTAAGAGCTCCAGATATTCCTCGGGACCTACCGAGTAGGCGCTGGGCTTTGGCACGAAATCGGTGGCTTCGGCGTTAGTATTCTCGTGCGCGGTGACGTGGGCCTGTTGCGCGGATTCTTCGAGGAGGATTTGTTCCTCGAACAACGAATGCATAACGATGGCAGAAGCACCAGCATCGGCAATTTGCTTGGCCTGGTCCACGTCATGCGCCAGGGGGGAAGCACCGAGGATAATAGGGTGCTTCAACTTCAGACCGAGGTAGTTCGTTGAGAGATCCATTATTCAGCATCCTCCGATGTAGTTGCGGCCTCTTGCGTACCACCGTGCGCGGAAACCACGAGTTTTGCCATCTGCGCGTACGTTTCAGTGCGTCTTCTCGCGTCGCGTTCGGCGTATTCCATCAACATTGCAAAGCGCTTCGGGTCCATCTTCTCGACCATGCGGAAGCGGTTCTCATTCAACATATATTCACGCAGGCTGCCCTTGGGTGGGCTGCTGTCCAGCACCAGCGGTGGCTCGCCAGCGGGGATTCGCTTCGGATCGAAGCGGTAAAGTGGCCAGGCACCCGCTTCGACTGCCAACTTTTGCTGATTGCAGCCTTGAGATAGCTCGTAGCCGTGCGCAATGCAGTGAGAGTAAGCAATGATGATTGACGGTCCTGGATGAGCATCGGCTTCCACGAAGGCCTTGAGCGTCTGCTGATCCTTGGCGCCAAACGCGATTCGAGCCACGTACACGTGACCGTAGGCCATCGCAAGCATCCCGAGATCCTTCTTGGGGGTACCCTTGCCGGCCATCGCAAACTTCGCTGATGCCCCGATTGGAGTCGCCTTCGAGGCTTGCCCGCCGGTATTCGAGTAGACCTCGGTNNTCGAGCACGAGGATGTTTACGTTGCGGTCCGAGGCCAAAACGTGATCTAGGCCTCCGTAGCCGATGTCATAGGCCCAACCGTCGCCGCCTACGATCCAGATGCTCTTTTTGACGAGGTAGTCGGCAAGGCTCTTGAGATGATTGACGTCTTGACTCGGGGCGAGATTGGCCAACTTCTGTTTGAGCTCGACGATTCTCGCGCGCTGGGCCTGAATCTCCGTCTCGTTGTCCTGTACCGCTGTGGCTGCAGCGATGGCATCAACCAGCGTTTCGCCGAGTTGCGAGGCAAGCCGAGTTAGCAGTATTTTGGCGTATTGCTGGTGGGCATCGATACTCAGGCGGAAGCCCATGCCGAATTCCGCGTTGTCTTCGAATAGCGAGTTTGACCAAGCCGGTCCCCTTCCGTCGCTATTGACGGCATAGGGGGTCGTCGGCAAGTTGCCGCCGTAAATCGACGTGCAACCCGTCGCGTTGGCGATAAGGGCCCGATCGCCGAAGAGCTGAGTCATCAGCTTGAGGTAGGGCGTCTCGCCGCAGCCCGGGCAGGCCCCCGAGTACTCGAAGAGCGGCTGCAAGAGCTGGGAGCCCTTTACATCCAACTTGACGATCTTCCGATCCGCCTCTGGGATTGCTAGGAAGAACGAGTATCGCTCCCGCTCGGCATCGCGTAGGGGTCGCTGAGGTGCCATGTTGAGGGACTTGTGCCGGGGGTTGCTCTTGTCCTTGGCGGGACACACCTCCACGCAGAGCTTGCAACCGGTGCAGTCCTCGGGTGCCACCTGAATTGTGTATTTCTTGCCTTTGAACGGCTCGGCCTTGAAGGTCATGCTCTTGAAGCCTTCCGGAGCCTTGGCTAGGACATCATCGTCGTAGACCTTGGCACGAATGGCAGCATGCGGGCACGCGAGTGTGCACTTGTTGCACTGTATGCAGATGCTCTCGTCCCAGACTGGTATTTCGAGGGCAATGTTGCGCTTTTCCCACTGCGTAGTCGCCGTTGGCCAAGTGCCATCGACTGGAAATGCGCTTACGGGGAGCAGATCGCCCTTGCCTGCGAGAATTGTCGCGGTGACTCGTTGAACGAAGTCCGGCGCTTTGGTTGACACCAGCGGGGGTCGCTTGTGGTGACCATTGACGCTGCTCGGTGTGCTCAACTTTTTCATGTTGGCCACGGCTTCGTCGACCGCCGCCATGTTCTTGCGAACCAGCTCAGCGCCCTTCTTGCCGTAGGTGTACTCGATAGTGCGTTTGATCTCGTCGATTGCACGCTGCGGGTCGAGAACCTTGGCGAGCGAGAAGTAGCAAGTCTGCATCACGGTGTTGGTGCGGCGACCGAGGCCCGCCTTTTGCGCTACCTGATACGCGTCAATCACGTAAACTTGCACCTTCTTATCGATAACCTGCGCCGCCATTTCGGCTGGCAAGTTTGCCCAGGTTTCTTCCGGCGAGTACGGGCTGTTGATCAGCAACGTGCCTCCCGTGCGAATGTGCGCGAGCATGTCGATTTGATCGACAAACTCCCACTGATGGCAACCGATGAAGTCGGCCTCCTCGATCAGATAGGGGGCATTGATATCGCCCTTGCCGAAGCGTACGTGCGAAACGGTAATGGTGCCGGACTTCTTCGAATCATAGACGAAGTAACCTTGGGCCTGCATTTCCGTCTGTGTGCCGACGATCTTGATCGTGTTCTTGTTGGCGCCGACGGTGCCATCCGAACCCAGACCGTAGAATAGGGCTTGATGTACGCCCTGCAGCACGTCGAGCGTGTCCGTGACCGGCAGGCTCAGATGAGTGACGTCGTCGACGATGCCAACCGTAAATCGGCGCCTGGGCTCCGATGCCGACAAATCGTCAAAGATTGCCTTCACCATGGATGGCGTGAATTCCTTGCTCGAAAGGCCGTAGCGACCCGACGTCACCTTCGGCATCGAGCCGGACCAGTTCTCCATGAGTGTCGTCATGACATCCAAGAAGAGCGGATCACCCGTGGCACCGGGTTCTTTGGTTCGATCCAAAACGGCGATGCGCTTAACCGACTTTGGCAATGCCTTGACGAACCTATCGGCCGCAAACGGACGATAGAGGCGTACCGTGAGCAAGCCCACTTTTTCACCGCGTGCCACGAGGGCCTTGACAGCCTCGCGCACGGTGAGCGCGCCCGAACCCATGACGATGATAACGCGCTCGGCATCCGGCGCGCCGTCGTAATCGAACAGGTTGTATTTGCGGCCCGTGCGAGCGCCGATCTTGGCCATCTCGGCCTCGACGATGCCGGGACAATCGTCATAAAAGCCGTTGCAAGCTTCACGTGCCTGGAAAAACACATCGGGGTTCTGGGCAGTACCGCGCAACAGGGGTCGGTCTGGAGTTAGTGCTCGGTCGCGGTGCGCTTTGATCAAATCGTCGTTAATGAAATGGCGCAGGTCTTCGTCACTGAGCTTGTTGATACGCGTGACCTCGTGGGAGGTTCGAAAGCCGTCGAAGAAGTGCAAGAACGGCACTCGCGACTTGAGCGTCGCCGCATGGGCGACCGCGGCGAGGTCGTGGGCTTCCTGAACGCTCGACGACGCAAGCATTGCAAAACCCGTCATTCGACAAGCCATGACGTCGGAATGATCGCCAAAGATGCTGAGCGCGTGTGTTGCTAGGGTCCTCGCCGACACATGCAGCACGAAGGGCGTCAACTCGCCCGCAATCTTGTACATGTTCGGGATCATCAACAGCAGCCCTTGTGACGCGGTGAACGTCGTTGCAAGCGAGCCTGCTTGAAGGGCGCCATGAACTGCTCCGGCTGCGCCAGCTTCCGATTGCATCTCCATGACACTGGGAACCGAACCCCAGATATTTGGATTTTGGCGCGCCGCCCACTCGTCCGAAAACTCACCCATTGGGGATGCCGGAGTAATTGGATATATGGCGATTACTTCACTGAGGCGGTACGCAACGGAAGCTGCTGCTTCGTTGCCATCCACGACCATCGACGTCTTGTCACTCATTGCTGCAGGCCTCCACCGGGGGTTCTAGAGTTCGGCTAACTACTGATACTTGGAGCCAACGCGTCTAGGGTGCCGGATTTATTGCATCCTTGACCACGTAACAAACAGGAAAGTGCCGGGAGAGCAACCGGTAAAACACGCAAGTGCTGCGGCGCTGCTCGGGTTCCGGTGAGTGACGCAATCTCGGACAAACCGAGGATAATGGGGTGTTTTGCTGCCCTTTGTCGCCTAGGATATTCGCACCACTCGCAATGCAGATTCTGCGCAGAAAACAGCACTATTTAATGGGCGAATTACCTATTCAACGAAAGGCGCGCGCAGCATACCACGCTCGATTCGCGCTGCTGCCGCTTTTGCATTTTTTGACAACAACGCGCAGCTCTGGCCGGACAGTCAATTCCGCACTCTTGGTTTCCATGTATTTAGTAGTCATCCGCACGTGGGGTACATCCGCACGTGGGGTAACGGCTGACCGGTTGGCGCCCTTTGCCAAATGATTATCAAGAAGCTAGCGGTACGGAATAGGCGTGTACCGTCGAACGCTTGAAGCATGCTGATATTTATGTTGTGTTCTCACTTTGACATTCTTGACCTTGAGCGTCGAGAACCATGAATGAACTGCGCCGAGCTCGACTCGGCGCTCGCGTTGGCGAGTTGAATCGCTCGAAATTGCTACGGATTGGTACACGCCTTGCTGCGAACTGATTCGAGGCAAGACCTCGACCATCATTCGCGGAATATTCTTGCTGCTCGCATATAGGGATGGGACCCATTGTGAGGCCAAATGACAAGCATATTTGTGGACTTCAGGGATTCTGACAAAGAGTAACACTGGCTAGGGTCGTACAGCATGAGCTGAATTTGACCTTGCAATGACCCGCTCACTATGAGCGTCACGTAATTGACACGTCAGGTCCGTGTGCGAACAAGGGTGACAGTTTCGCACACGCGGAACCTTCTTGGCGGCGGCTCCCGTGATGAATTGTTGAATGTCCCAACTTCGGGTTTTCCATGCATAAAAATCACATTTTTCCTTAAGTGCCAAAGTAGCGTGTCCGTTGTCGTGCAAAGGAAGATGGGCAAAATTGATCGAGACGTTATGGGTCGTATTCTACGGGTGTCGGTCGCGAATAAGTGTATACTGGCCGAACGCCGTCAGACCGGATCGCATTCGTCAGGTGTGGAGATATACATGCAGTTATCGGGGGTGCTTTTAGTGGTTGTTGAAAACGGGGCGACATTACCGTCCTGGTTGGGGAGCTGTCAGAGCAAAGTCAGCGACACCGTTGTGTTGGTCGCGGCTCCGGATGAAATGTCGAATCGCTTCTCGGCCCGAGTCACTCAACGGGTGGACGCCCTGAATGATTCCGATCAGAGAATTCAAACTGCAGTTTTTGTTCCATCTGACTTGCCCGTTAGTAATGACGTTCTCGCGACTCGGCAAAATATTTCCCAAGCAATTCTGACTCACATGACGCGTTACGGGCGTGGCCAATTACTATTGCTAACGGGCCGTGAACTGGAACCGGATGCGCAACTGCAGCTTCTCAATCTGGCTGGCACGCTTACCGAACGCCTGCACGGCACCAAGATGTCCGTGGCGCTTCGTTTTGGCGCCGCCTCGCAGACAGAGCCGCCGCATGAACTCACTGACGTCGCTCCCGCTTCTCAGCGGCGCTCGTCCAAGCGCCCTTCATCTCGCAGCGGCCCGATGGCAAAGACAGTGCCACCGCCTGAAAAGGAACTCGTGTCTGCAGTCGTTCAAACGACGGATACCTCGATCGAATCCACAGGTTAGAGCCTTCGCGTAGCGCAATTGCACCGGATCGATACGTCCTCGCAAGGGTCGCAGCCGATCGATGCGGTAAACTCACTAGTATTTCCGATCGCGGCGACCCGGTCCCTTTCGTGTCACCGTTCGCAGCGCTGTATGCGGGCTCATCTCCAGCGTCGCCGCATCCGACTCCCCTCGACGAAGTCTCAGGCTCCCCGCGTACGCAATCATTGCGGCATTGTCCGTACATGCCCGGATGGGCGGAACGAACAACCGGATGTTATGTTCGTCGCAGGCTCGCCTTAGCGTTTCGCGAAGTTCAAGATTGGCCGCGACGCCGCCCCCAATAACCAGAGACTGAACCCGCTCCGAGCGCGCTGCGCGTACGGCTTTGCGAACCAATGTCTCAACGACTCGAAATTGGAACGAGGCACATAGATTGCGCAGCGCCGCGCCATCCCTCGGTTGCCCATGTTCTGCGACATGGCGCATTACGTTGGTCTTTAGACCCGAAAAACTGAACTCAAAGGAATGGCGTCCCGGCATCGGTCGGCTAAGTTCGATCGTCGTTGGGTTTCCTTCGGCGGCCATGCGATCGATGACTGGTCCTCCCGGGTAACCGAGGCCTAGCAACTTTGCGACCTTGTCAAATGCTTCCCCCGCGGCATCGTCTCGGGTAGCGCCCAATTCCTGAATTTGCGAAAGGTCGGCGCCATCGACCCGATACAATGCCGTGTGCCCTCCTGACACGAGTAGCGCGACAAACGGCAACTCAGGTTCGCTCGAGGCTATGCCTGCATATTTTAGGTAGACCGCCAACAAGTGCCCCACTAAGTGGTCCACGCCGACGATGGGCTTGTCCGTGGCCCAGGCCAACCCTTTTGCGAGTTGGAGTCCTACCAGCAACGCTCCAGACAGTCCGGGACGGCAAGTAACCGAGATTCCGCCCAAGTCCGAGAGGCTCGAATTGGACTCCCGCAAGGCACTTTCAATCACATGACGAATGTTATTCATGTGATCTCGCGAAGCCAACTCGGGCACGACCCCACCGTAAGGTGCGTGTAGCGAGATCTGGCTGTGCACCACATCTGAAAGCACCAAGCCGTCATCTTGTACGACGGCTGCGGCAGTTTCGTCACAGGACGTTTCGATTCCCAGGACTAGCACGCGCCCATGCCTCAAAAACCGCAGCCAGTATCGTGGCGCGTCAGACTGAACACTCCAAATCCGGCGCTCTCGCTTGGGGCAGCGCCCGCATCCGTAGCAGCCTTGGGTTTGAACAAGCGCATCTCGACTTTGCCATCATTCATTAGAGACACAATACTCACAAATGTCCCCTGACAAGTCGAGTCCACCCAAGTGAAGAGGTCCTGATAATGGTCTGGTGTAATCTGTACGGAGGCTATTACGTCGTACAAGGCCGTCCGGATCGTTCTTACGCTGGCCTTGTTGAATAGAGGTTGCCCAGGGCAAAGTCCGTCTTCGCGTCCGCTCGCGCCAGCGTCACTAGCCACGTCGTCGGACGAAAGAAGTCCAGGGTAATCGCCCAAGTGGTGCGTGTCTAAGGTTAGGGCGAGTTGTAGTTTCGTGCTGCCGTCTGGGACGAGCCCCTCAGTAGCAATCCCGCCGATTAACTCCCCGCAGAACGCACCGTTCGAGCCCGTATCGAAGCGATCGACACTCTTGCATCCTGGGTTACAAAGTGAAGCCGCAACTATCAGGAATTTGGCCGCTATAGCAACTAGTCGCATGATACCTGACCGAGTGTCCGATTATGACATGAGCCAGATTGTCTTGGAACCATACATGGCGTTCGTAGCCCATTTGGCAAAATGCGGCTAGTGGAGCGCTGTAGCATCGGCTAATAGACGGCGATTCTCGCCGTTTCCCGGTTAGACGCACTGAACATAATTGGGGTCACGCCGTTATCGAACAACGCCCTGTTCGCGCCATTGACGGGTTCGCAACCGTTTGCATATTGGTTCGGTCTGTCGTATCCCTAGCCACGGGATCGCTTGTCAAATTTGCAAAATGGTCGACTGTGGCGTGTGGTACTAGGCTCGGTACTACTTATTTTACTCTTTGCCTTTCTATTACGACGAGGTGGCTTTCCTGTAATCCCCCCGAGCGACGCGCTGTCTAAAGTCTCACCCACAGTGATCGTCGGATACTCGGCTTTCTGGATATGCGTTCTATTGATACGGTCGTTTCGCTGGCAGTACTTGCTTGCGCCGATTGCGCCTATTCCACTTTGGAGAGTCATTACCGTATCACTAATCGGGTTCGGAGCACTCTGCTTGTTTCCGCTAAGATTGGGAGAGGCCGTGCGTCCCACACTAATCCGGCAGAAGAACAAGGTCGGCTGGTGGGAGGCCGTGGGCACAGTAGGGGCGGAGAGAATATTTGATGGGTTATTCCTGTCTGCGACTTTGGCATTCGCCCTATTCGCTACCAAACGCCTTTCGCCTCTCCCCGATCACATTGGTGCGCTACCTGTGCCGGTGGCGTGGGTGCCACGCGCCACAACGACAGCACTTTCGATCTTTGGGGTATTGTTCGTCGCGCTAGGTCTGTTCTACTTTTCGCACGACTTTGCAAAACGTTTGATCGAACGTACAGTGGGTGTCGTATCTCATAGGGCCGCCAGTTGGTTAACATCCGCAATCGAGCGCGTTGCATCCGGTCTGAAATTTCTTCCAATGTGGCGCTATCTACTACCGTTTGCCATCTTTACGGTAGTGTACTGGATTGTTAACGGAGCATCCTTGATGTGGCTGATGCGAGGATGCGGTCTGACATCGGTTACATTGGGGCAAGCTTGGGTCGCAATGGGTGTGCTTGGGTTGGGGGTCGTCATTCCCAATGCACCGGGCTATTTTGGCGCATTCCAGCTATCGCTGTACGCCGGCCTTGCGCTCTACTTTCGAACAGATGCAGTTATCGCGGCTGGGGCAGTATTCGTTTTTTACGCCTACATTATTCAGGTAGGGGTGACGATACTAGTCGCACTGTTGGCCTGGATTACCAACAGTTGGTACAGCTCGAAAGTGGTCGAAACAGTTGTAGCAGAGTGAGCTCGGAGGCGGCGAAACTCCTTGGTTTTGAGTTGAGTTTTTCGCAATGCAGTTGCTGTTTGGGTCGGGTCCCAACTGAAGATTCCCGCTAGGTTTTGAACGCTTCAACAATGCCGTTCATTCTTTCGCCGTCCTGAACGAGCCGAGTACCCGAGAAACCGGCACTCTGCAGGCCATTTCGAATTTCCGAATACGTATACGTCCCCCCTTGCTGACTACACACCAACATGTGTACGGCGAACATCGTGCCCGCCCTCGGAAACAGCCTGTCCTCACTCATCACGTGGTCCCGAATGACGATTCTGCCCCCCTTGGCGAGAGACCGATAAGCCCGCTCGAAGATTGCATCACAATTCGTCAATGACTGAGTGTGAATGACCGCCGACAATAGAATTAGATCTTGATTCGCAGGCCACTCATCCATGACAAAATCACCCGCTACGAGTTGGACTTGGTCTGCATAGCCAGCGCGCGATAGATAGTCCTTCGTAATCTCCAATATCTCGGGACGTTCCAGGATCGTGGCAGTCATTGAGCGATCTCTCTCGAGAAAGGCAATCGTGTAGGCCCCGGATCCGCCCCCGACATCCAAGAATCTTCTTGCCGTTTCCGGCCGGACCAGAGCGGCAATCCCAGGGGCCAACGGCTGTGACATTGCATGCATCGTCGCAATGAAGCTTGCCGCGTCCAGACTCTTGGACTGCACCCCCGCACCCACTATCCGTGACGTTAGGGTAGACCAAGAATGCCAGCCGGAGGCTGAATTTTGAATTATTTCACGGACTAGGCGCGCATCCCCAGGTAAGAGCAAGTCTCGATTTACGCGAGGCACGAAGTAACGGCCCAGTCGTTTTTCCAAGAATCCCATTACCGTCAATGCATCGAGCAATATGCCAAGGGCACGGATTTCCCAGCCGCGTGGCGTGGCTATTTCTTCAGCCGTCATTGAGGCCGCACCGAGAATCGAAAACAAGTCCAACTCACTGGCGGTCAGCAATACTCGGGGTTCTTGGTAGCCTCGCGCCAAGCCAATCACCCGATCGAATTCAAGCTCTGTCATTGCACATTCACCAGTCTTCGAGTTGCGTGCTGCATGGTCTAGAAAGACCCACATTCTAGCATCGTTCTTTTCTAGGAACTCACGCTAGGCTTAGATCCATGCCTTGAACCGCACGGCCGAATAGTCGAGCCAGTCGACGACTCGTCGATTGGCGCCAGAGTCGAGAGTATGGGATCCTTCTTTGAGTGGCAGTCCAGCCCCTTATTTGCGACCAATGCGGAGCCTTGAATAGTAGGCAGCCTTGGCGTAAAGACGGCGGTCGGTGCATGGCTTGCGGAAGTGTCGCTCTTCGAATCTACATTGGAGCAACGGCTATTTCGACACTGATCCAAACTCGCGAACCGAAGTTAGTCCGCCCTGCACTCGAGGCGAAACATGCACAAGGTTGCTCGGGTTCGATTGCCCCGGCGGTTACGGTTGCTAGCAAGGTTTTGCGATTTCGCTCATTGAATTTGCCAACGACCCATTGTGTGAGGCAGCAGGGTCAAAACCCCAGCTCGCGCCTAGAGGCCGCGTATTTGGGTGCTTTTTGGAGGATTTCGTTCCATCATACGGCGTTCAGACCAATTGTGGCTACTATGTGAGCGAGTGTGACCGGATTCTCACAAATTACAATGGCCTTCATCGACATACGTTGCATTCTGTGATTGACGATATGGTCCAAGTAGGGCAATAGACTGTTGGCAAATGCATTTGCGAATTGCCTGACCATGCTAGACACTGCGCTCTTTCGCAGCACGTGGTAAGACTTCGGTAGGAGTAATCGATATGGCAGCAAAAAAGTCAAGCAGCAAAAATAGTGGAAAATTCGGCGCAAAAGCTGAATATATCCGAAGTCAGCCGGCGTCAATGAGCGCGAAGGATGTAGTCGAAGCGGCAAGAAAAGTAGGCCTCAAGGTAACAGTAAATCACGTCTACAATATTCGAGCTGCCAGCAAGAAAGAGGGGGCGTTTGCACCCCCACGTTCCGTTCCTGCACCAAGCACCAGTCAGCCCTCCGCATCCAGACGAGGCCGCAAGCCAGCATCTGGTGCGCTTACTGCGAATGCCGCACTTGAAGCCCAACTTCGACGAGCGATTGCGGAGGTTGGGCTTCAAAGAGCTCGCGAAATTTTCGACAGCGTTGAATCGGTTTTCGTCGGGGGTTAGTCGGACCGGCGCGGGTCAAATGTCGGCAATGACCTTCTCGTAAAAATCGCCGCAGGCATCTCGATTCTCCCCAGCAAGCCACGCAATGGCCGCTCGTGGGTGCTGATTGAGTTGTCCGGCGATCACGTACGGAGGAAGCGGCCCCCATTCCATCGATCGGTGCAGCGGCACGATGTGTTCTTGGATTAATTTCCACACCGCTCGGATGTTATATTTGGGGTTTCTGAGAAATCCCAGTAATAGCTCCATGCGACAATTGCCAGCACCACGGCCGAGCCCCCCTAACGTCGCGTCGATGCGGTTTGCCCCATGGATAATTGCCTCAATCGTGTTTGCGAAGGCTAGCTCCTGGTTGTTATGGGCGTGAATTCCAACTTCTTTGCCAGTGCCCGCCAAGGCCTTTTTGTACCTTTCGACTAGACTCGCAATTTGTTCGCCATACATGGATCCAAAACTATCCACCACCACCACGGTCGAACAAGGCGTTCTTGCGAGTTCCTCCAAGGCTTGATCGATTTCCGTCTCGCTACACGTTGAGATGGCCATGATGTTACAAGTTGTTTCATAGCCCTTGTCATGGGCATCCTGAATCATGTCGACGGCTTCGGGAATTTGATGGATGTAACAGGCGACTCGGACCAAATCGATTACGCTCTTCTCCTTGGGCAAGAAATCCGTACGGTATTCCGTTTTGCCCCCGGCATCCGCCATCACTGCGATCTTGACCGAGGGACTGTCACCAAGAACCCTACGCAGGTCGTCCTCGGTACAGAATTTCCACGCGCCAAATTTGTTTCGGTCAAAAATGCGACCGGAGCCCTTGTAGCCAACTTCCATGTAGTCGACGCCGGCAGCAACACAGGTATCACACACGGCCCGCACGAAGCCGTCCTCGAACATGTGGTCATTGATGAGACCGCCGTCGCGAATTGTGGCATCCAGCACTTTTATTTCAGGACGATACGTTATCCAAGGCGCTTTCATGACTACGCTCCTCCACACTTTTGGTTCAAGAACGGCCGCACTTAGCTTGCAGACAACAGGTGTTAGCAGCACCCGCGCGGAATGCACCAAAACCAGGTATTTCGTCCTTGAATTGGCCCAATCTCTCCTTGAATTTGGCGGCCAGGTTCGCCGAGCGGCCTGCGGCGCGCAGTATCAGTTAACTGAACTCTTCATCGCACGACTGGCAGTACTCCAGGACGACTGAAATCCGAAAAAAAGTCGTGCCCCTTATCATCTACGACCAGGAACGCTGGAAAGTTCTCGACTTCGATCTTCCACACGGCTTCCATCCCCAGCTCGGCATATTCGATTGTCTCGACTTTTTTGATGCACTCCTTGGCCAACCTCGCCGCCGGTCCCCCAATGCTTCCCAGATAGAAGCCACCGTACTTTCGACAAGATTCAGTCACGGCAGGAGAGCGATTGCCTTTTGCAAGCATGATGTAGCTGCCACCGTTCGATTGAAATGGTTCGACGTACGAATCCATTCGGCCAGCAGTGGTTGGTCCAAATGATCCGGACGCGTATCCAGGAGGGGTCTTGGCCGGGCCGGCATAGTAAACGATATGATCTTTCAAATAGTCCGGAAGGCCCTCACCTCGATCGAGTCTTTCCTTGATTTTGGCGTGTGCAATGTCTCGAGCGACAACCAACGGCCCCGTTAGGGATAGCCGAGTTCTGATCGGATACGATGAAAGAGTAGCGCGAAGCTCATGCATGGGTCGATTTAGATCCAGATGGACTACCGTCGAGGACAATTCCTCCTCGCTAACCTCGGGCAAGAATCTCGCAGGTTCCGTTTCCAGTTGCTCCAAGAAGACTCCCTGCCGAGTTATTTTTCCGAGTGCCTGTCGATCTGCAGCACACGACACACTGATGGCGACCGGGCATGACGCGGCATGCCTCGGCAACCTGATCACGCGCACATCGTGGCAAAAGTATTTACCCCCGAACTGTGCGCCTATTCCCGTTTGTTGGGCAATCGCGAGCACTTGCGCTTCAATATCGGGACACCGCACTGCATGACCTGCTTTGCTGCCCTTGGTGGGTAATGAATCGAGATAGCGGGTCGATGCAAGCTTAGAGACTTTGAGTGCCTCCTCGGCCGATGTGCCGCCAATTACGATTGCCAAATGATAAGGTGGGCACGCCGCTGTCCCGAGTGAACGAATCTTTGCATCGATAAAGGGCAACAGAGCATCGGGAGAAAGTAAGGCTTTGGTCTCTTGGTACAGGAAGGTCTTGTTGGCACTCCCTCCCCCTTTTGCCATGAATAGAAAGTGATACTCGTCGCCGCCAGTGGCGTATACGTCAATCTGTGCGGGCAAGTTCGTACCCGTATTCACTTCGTTGTACATGTCAAGCGGGGCCACTTGGGAATACCGCAAGTTGTGTGTCGCGTACGCATCGAACACGCCGCGCGCAATCGACTCGGCATCGGTAGTGCCTGTAAAGACATATTGGCCCTTTTTTCCCACGACAATGGCGGTACCCGTGTCTTGGCATTGCGGCAAATCACCCTGCGCTGCAATTACGGCATTCTTCAACATGTCAAGCGCAACGAATTTGTCATTCGGGCTCGCTTCTTTGTCGCTACAGATCGCGCTCAACTGTGCCAAGTGAGACGAACGCAGCAAATGCGCAATATCTCGCATCGCTTGGTAGGTGAGCAGCCTGAGAGCCTCGGACTCGACCTTAACGAATGATTTGCCTAGCGCCTCGAACGGAGTCACGAAATCCCGGGTAATTAGCCGGTACGTTGTGGAATCTTCAGTTAGTGGCAGCATAGGTTGGTATGTGAATGTCGTCATGGTGAAAAAGGATAGCTAACGGGCGCTTTGCGCGCACGTAGTTAGCGAACCCAAGGCGCGAAACTCACCAGAGTCGAGCGAAGTGTTCGGAGTCCGATTGTTTGGGCTGGCCCGTTCGCGGGGTGAGCGCCGCCGGGCGCGCAGAGTCCCTATGCTACTTCGGTGGTAGCGGGCTTCCTTGGGAGCGGCTAGCGACCCGCTTCTCGCTCGCGGATTTCCCAGCCTGAATAGAGTCGTTCTTTGATCTGGGGGCGCATGAGCTCTAGGTCTTCGCGACTCTTGATTGGATAGAATCGGCCACGCTGCCCGTCACGGGGCACACGGAGCAAATTCAAGGAAAGCCACGCTTCTCCATTATTACGCAAGACCCCGCTGGCCTCGCAAGTGATGGCCTCGAATCCAATCGATCCACGACCCTCCACTTGTTTCCTTACTAGATAGCGCGGCAATACTGGTGGGTCGCCGAGGGCAGCCAGGGAAAAATACATGTTGTTGGTCTGAAAATCCAAGAGTTTCTCGTGTGGCGCTGAAGCGGGAAAGCGAAAGCCTTCCACAATCTGTAATCGTCCACCGACGTTTATAGGTGCACCACCAACATCCCAAGCGCCGCTGGCATTTCTGGTCTTTCTAATTACCTCCACCGTCATGTCGCAATTGCTCGCGATATGCATGCCCAGCAGCAAAGGATCCAAAGTCGCCCCTAAATTATCGATATTTGAAAATGTCAGATAGCGTATTCCTTGACGTGCCAAATCCCCGAAGAGACCCGAGACATGTAGGCGCTGAAAGAATTCTCCATGTCCCGGTGCGTAGTATCTGGCTCGCCCGTCTGACCCAATGAATGGTTGCCCGTCTTCCGTCAAGCGCACCGAGATCGACTGGTCAAAAAACCGAATATTTTCCCGCTCAATACCGAAATAGTCATTTGATTCCAAATGAATTGCCGTTTCGTCTCGTGTCGCAAAGCTGTTCATAATCAGCAGGGGAATGCTCTTGCCAAACGAGGATTTGGCTCGAATTAAGTCTGTGATCTTTGCGCCCAAGAAGCTTAGGTCATCGAAGACGGGGACAGTACCCTTGACAACTCCACCAAATCGGGTTGCAAGCCCGCCATTGAGAACGAGCACTGCAACCTCACCACGCGTAAGTGCTTGCACTCCTGCTGCGTGGGCCAATTGCTCATCTGAGCTTCCATCATAGCTTACCGTTGTCACGCGTTCGGCGACTTCGAAATCATCATCAATCTGTGCGGCCATTTCATCGGTTCTATTCTCACGAATGGCTCGCATTTGATCGAGACAAAGCGCCGCGTCAAAATCGAAACGCCGCAAGAGTTCTGCGTCAAACCGGGGGTCGTGCGAGAAGAAACCCGGCACAGTGCTCTCGGATGCCGCAATATTGGCTAGTGGCTGTTCCATTCGATTGGATATAACAAGTTTGGACTTACAGCGTCCAGCATCGCCTTGCCCGGGAAGAGTGGCTGTAGCCTGCCGACCGCGATTTATCGCCCGCTGCGCGCCAGAACCCCGACAATATCTGCACTGGGAAAGTTATTGGTTTCCCGCGTCCCGCGAATTGCTGGTTGACGCTGCGTGACCAGGCGCCGGCTCACCGCAATCGCAGGGGCCAAAACTCGTCCCGTCCGCCGCACAGGCTTGGCCGCCTGAGCAAGCACCCGGTCCAACGCAGCGTTGCGTTTCGCCGGGGCGGCATATGGAAGTTTTGTGCTTTCTTGACGGTGCCTGTTGTGCCCCACTATCTTGGCGTTCGAGCTTCCAACTGCCAGCGGCTGGATCTGGAGCGTCCACGGGTGCGTCCTTCGTGCAACGAACGTAGAGTTCGTCCTTTCCAACTACCTTCTGATTGCCGGGCGTTCCGTAGATTTTCTGGTCATGGCGACCGCCAATGATCGAATAGCCAGTTTCCCCGCAAAGCTTGTTGGCGCGTTCCAGGCAGGCTTTCTGCGAATTGCAGTCGATTGAGTAGCTGCCATCGACCCGCTGTTTGGCATGTGTCGATGCACACGCCCAAATACAAAGTGAAGCGAGCAGCAACCGCAAAATCATGGCCCAGCCCTGTACGACCTCTGGGCCAATTCCGCAACTCCGCAAATTGAATTGACGCTGCCAGAATGGCATGCGGCCAGTGGCCTGCCCCAGGTCCATTGACAAGCCGTCACCGGCCAAAAATTCAAAGCCCCCTTTGCCTAGGTCTTTGTCGGAATTTTGGCGAACTATTCGCTGGTATGACTGTTGCAGCCAGCCGGACTCATGGTGACTTACACACCTACGAACCCCAATCGACTCCGGGCCGTGAAGATCGGCCTGAGCCTTGCGGGAATTGGGTTTATCTGCGTTGCGGTAGTACTTGTCGCAAGACCAAGCCTGGCACGCGACAACCAGGAGTCTATCGCTCGGCTTGCGGAACCAGTCCTTGCCGCGGCGCGCCAATGGCGGGAGCAAAACCCAGAGGGCTGCCCCACCATCGGTGGACTCATTAACGAAGGGACATTGAGTGCCGATGTTGAACGTGAAGATCCGTGGGGAGGGACGCTTCGCTTGGTATGCGCCGAAGGCGATCAGTTCAGCCTTTTGTCACCCGGTCAAGATGGTCGACTAGGCACGGATGACGACATTGTGTGGCCCAAGCGCTGAGCGTTTTTCAGTACCGAAATGGTGCCCACCCCGCCGCCAAATCTGGGTAGGCACCGGCTTAAGTGCACGATCCGCCAAGAATTGCTCGAAAGGTCCCGGGTTCGGAAGCAAAAACAATGGTTTGAGAACGGCAAAGCGCATGGCAATCTGTTGGTAACCGAATTGTCCACCCACTCCCCAGGGTAGAGCTACGTGCAGACGTCAGGCGCTGATTCCACACTAGAACAGCACATTGCTGAGGCCATACTGGACTCAGTCAAATGGACTCGCATTGCGGCTATAGTGGGCAAAGAGGCGGGCGAAAATATCGATCTGCAATGGATGAGTGAAGCCTTTGCCGAACTCTTGGGCGTCACCAACAGCGGTGAGAGTTTGCGCGGAGAACTATTGTCCGACCCGCTGCTTGCGATTGCATCCAAGGCGCGAGTCCACACTGGGCCGGTGAAGACATTGGTCACCTCTCTCACCGACACGGCAATTCCGGTAGAGGTCTCGGCTGCAACATCGTCATCGGAGCCCAACTATTGGGCCGCGGTCGTGTCGGATACTCGCTCGAGCCATGAAATTGAAGAGGCCGTGAGGCGTTCGGAAGAGCGGTTCGAGTCGCTGGTCGACTCTCTTGTGGAAAGCGTTTGGATTGTTCGTGGAGGACAAGTCGTTTACGCAAACTCGGCTGCGTTGGCGCTACTGCAGGTTACGGAGCACGAGCTCCAGAGAAAGCCGTTCTTGACTTTGGTTCACAAGGATGACCGGGTTCAAGTCGAGCAATGGTTTCGTCGCGTATTGCTCGGTGAGCCCGTTCCCCCATTCGAGTGTCGCCTCAGCCAAGGGCAAACTCAAACCCGGCTCGTTGAACTGAGCTCTATTGGCATTGACTACGAAGGAGGGGGAGCAATTCTTTCATTTGGTCGTGATGTCACCGAACGAAAGAGGTCAGAAGCGAGCCTACTTCAATCTGACCGATTAGCGTCACTGGGCATGCTGGCTGGAGGCATGGCTCATTCCTTGAACAATCCACTAACATATGTGCTGCTGAATCTTGATCACTTGGCCAAGCGACTCCCGCTGATGGCTGGAGACTCCACACACGTTGCGGACGCATTGGCGAGGTTGGCCGAAGCCCGTGAAGGCGCCGAACGTATGGCAAGCATAATCAAGCGCATGCGCAATTTGGCCCGCACCGACGATACTGAAATTCGTGCGATCGACCTGAGTGTTGTTCTCGAATCGGTCGTTGAAATCGTCGGAAACGAAATGCACCATCGAGGGCGGTTAACGACTTCCTTCGAACAGGTTCCTCCTATAGTCGCCAATGAGTCTCGAATTGAGCAAGTGTGCCTGGGGCTTGTCCTGTTTGCCGCTAGAATCTTGCCCGAGGACTCAGCCAAGACCAACGAGGTTCGTTTAGCGCTTTTTTCGATTGATCGTCAAACCGTGGTAATTGAAATCGTGTGTGATGGTGTTGAATTGGACGCAGTTCAACTCAGAAGTCTATTCGAACCATTTGCATCGAGCGATGAAGCCCGTACTGCTGGATTTGGGCTGAGTGTCTGCAGCGGTATCGTTGATCAGTTGGGTGGCCAAATTGCCGCCGAGTCGCTTCCCGGCACGGGGCTCTCCTTAACGATCACGTTCCCGTGCACGAGACCTTCCCCGACAACTGAGCCGCCGCCCCCTTCGAGCCAACAATCATCCAGTCCTCCGTCTATGGCGTCGGGTTCCGCGAGAATATTGGTCATCGACGACGACCCAGGAGTCGGGCGAGCCCTTCGTTTGATGCTGGAGGAAGACCACGACGTGACCTGTTACACGAGTCCCAGAGAGGCTCTGAGAAGATTGTTGCAAGACCAGGGTTTTGACTTGGTTTTCTGCGACCTAATGATGCCAGAGTTAACGGGAATGGACATCTACCAAGTGCTCCGCTTCAATCGTCCCGGGTACGAAGCGCGCCTCGTGTTCATGACTGGCGGCGCATTCACCGCATCGGCCAAGCGATTTCTAGCGCAAGTCCCGAACCCCCGAATCGAAAAGCCGTTCAACTTGCGTGCGCTGCAGCGCATGGTTCAGCGCTCGATCGCAAAGCGACCTTAGTCACTACTCAGCAGTCACCGTCGGTGGACCGTCGTCCCGTGGCAAGCCGGCGCCCCTCGGGTCTTGGGGGGAAGACACGTCGATCAATCGGACTTCGACGAGTGACCAACGAGCGCTGCCCCTCAGCCTCCCGCAGTAATTGTCTGACGTCCTCTACGTGACGGAGGTCCAAATTGCCTACGGCCTCCACATGGGCATCACACAAATAGACGAGGCGTCCACCCACCAGCAGATTTCGAATACGGCTACCGTGTCGTGGGCTCTCCCCGCGAAGAGCCAATTGTGCGCAAGCTTCGCATTGCTTTACCATCAGGGTACACTCCTGCAACTCTCCGGTAGGGCCAAGTTATCGACTCGGATTTTCCAGCAATCCCTGTTTAATTGCCCGGCTACGCGTCTCGACCCAGGTAATTACGTCCTGTTCGACGGGGCGACCTAAATGCATTCCAAGCTGCTGCAGGCCCGTCGGGCTAGTGACGTTCACCTCGATCAACCGCTCGCCGATGAGATCCAATCCGACGAACCANNCCACCCACATGAATGTTCGCCCGTATGTCGTTGCCTTTCGGAACGCGCCGGATTGCACCCAATAGCGTCCCATCCAAGACGAGAACGCGCTTATCTCCCTGCTGCACCGCAGGCAAATACTCCTGAAGCAGCGCATTTCGGTTGCCCTCAAGTGTCAGCAGGTCCACAAGCGCTCGCAAATTAGGATCCTCCGCTCGTAGAAGTACTACGCCAAAGCCACCTGCGCCGTCCAACGGCTTCAATACGCCCGAGCCGCCAAGACTATCCAAGAATTGAAGCANNGAGTCAAACTGCAAATCAAATCCAACAGCTGTGTCAAATACATATAGTTTGCGTCAAAGGGCGGATCCTTGCGCACGAAAACCGCATCGATTAGAGACAGCTTGAGCTCCTCGACTTTGCCCAAAGTAACGTGAGGGGCTGTATCACATACGCGAATTTGCGTTGCTTGCGCGTAAACCTGATCTTCGAGCGTCCAGATGTCCCGCGTCAGGCAATGCCAGGATTGATGACCCCTGGCCATAGCGCCGCGTATGAACGCAAACGTCGTATCTTTATCGGGCAACATCGACTCGGCCGGGTCCATTACGAACAGAAACTGCATGGTCTTACCTCACGGACTTGGGCCGGAAAGTATGCATGTGAACAGTTGCGCTGTCGACGCAGGAAAGCCTATTTTGACGATGCCCTTGGCAAGGTGAGCTGCGATTTTCCAGGTCTATTTGCCTAATGCTCGGCCAACGCAGCGGCAATCCGAATGAGTGGACTAACGATCGATGAGCCCAGCTAAAAGGGGATGCTGGTCGCGTCCTAGCCGTTTTCGAAAGCGAGACAGGGCCAAAGTGTCACCCGCTCGGGATGAGAAGAAGCGCAAGTCTCCCCAAGGGGTGAACGTCTGAGTATTCGCAAACACAAGCTGTTGGCACGACTTACATCCAAGGTCTAAGTGACAATCAGGTAACAGTCGCGAAAAGGAAGCGGTCACTCGATTGTGACAACACCGTTGGTTCAGCGACACGTCGTCGACGCTGAGGGCTGCTGTAATCCCAGCAGGATCGTACGAACCAATGCTCACATTGTGTCTGGTCATTGTCGCTGGTATCGCCCTCTGTCTATTGCTTCTCGCACACGGGGTCGTTGGATGGCTATCGGCTCAGAAGTGCAACGATCGCCGTTGTACAATCCCGGTGAGCGTATTGAAGCCGCTTAAGGGAGCCGACGATGACCTCGAGGCGAATCTGGAGAGCTTCTGCAGACAAACTCACGGTCAGTACGAGATACTCTTGGGCGTTGCCGACGCGTCTGATCCCGCCCTGCCGATTGCTCGAAAAATTGCGAACAATCACCCCGAATTACCGATCCGAGTTATCGTAGGCGAATGCCCTTCGGGCTTGAATCCCAAGGTGCGACTATTACGCGCTCTCATTCGCAACGCTCGCCACGATGCCTTGCTCATATCCGATTCGAATGTCCAAGTCGATGAGTTCTATTTGTCCGCAACCGCCTCGGAGTTGGAAGACCCTGGCGTCGGTCTCGTATCGAACCCGATAATTGGCCACGGTGACGGGACACTTGGGTCCGCACTGGAGAGTCTGCAACTCAATTCATATGTCATCTATGGGCTCGCGTTGGCGAATTTCATTGGTAAGCACGCCTGCGTAGTAGGCAAGTCGATGCTCCTACGCCGGAGGGCGCTTGCCCAAATCGGCGGACTTGCAAAATTCGCCGATATACTGGCAGAAGACTATTTGATAGGGCGCGCGATAAGCCGATCGGGCTGGCGAGTTGTTACGTGTCCAAGTGCAATAAAGACAATAAATAAAACCTGGACGTTGAGCAAGTTGTGGCAAAGGCACCTGCGGTGGTCGCAAATCCGAAGAAATCTCGGGACAGGCGGCTATTTGCTGGAGTTGCTCCTACTCCCTCACGTGTGGCTGTTGAGTGCGGCGGTTAGCGCGATAGTAAACGGCGTTCCCAGTCAATTAGGTTCCAGTCATGCGCTGCTTAGCCTTTGTGCCGGCGCGTATGCGCTCGCATGTGTTTCGGAAATCGCAGCAATTGCTCGGTGGTCGAGGCAGCCGGCACTTAACGCAAAACTTCTGCTGTTCGTAGCTGTTCGACAATTTGGCCAATTGCTCCTGTGGTCAATCGCGTGGTCCAAGTGCGAGGTCGACTGGAGAGGCCACAAGCTGCGCATTGGTAAGGGCTCTAGGCTTACGGATCCACGCAGAGCGCCACAACAATCGCGGCCATCGCTCGCCCGCCAAATCGCCTAATGCGACGAAGTGAACTATGCATTTAGACATTATTTCCCTCGAGATGGGCTACGGCCACCTGCGCGCCGCGTATCCAATAGCCGATGCATTGGGGTGCCCGCTGTACCTTGCGGACGAACCACCGATAGCCAATGAAAAGGATTCATGGCTATGGCAGCTGATTCGCCGAGGACATTCATTTCTTTCACGCCCCGGTGAGAGCGATTGGCTGGTGCGGCAAGCCAATGCGCTGATGGACCTAGTCACTATCATTCCGCCGATGCATGAAAAGGTCGATCAAAGCAAGCCCGATTTTGCAACCAAGTTCATCGCCCAACTCATAAAACGGGGTTTGGGTCGTGGCCTCGTCGAGTACCTGCGTGCGCGCAAGTCCGCACTGCTGACCACGATATATGCTCCCGCACTCGTCGCAAATGCAGCAGATATCGAACGTATCTATTGCGTTGTTACCGACGCAGACGTGCAGCGCGTATGGGTCCCCTACGAGCCGAAGCTAAGCAGAATCCACTACTTTGCACCGAGCACTCGAGTCGCCCGACGCTTGCAGGCCTATGGCGTACGCGAAGACCACATAACATTGACCGGTTTTCCGCTGCCTCATGAATTGACGGACAAGCCAGCCCTCGAAGTGCTTCGCGCGAACGTAGCTCGACGCATCGTTCGCTTGGACCCGGAGGCGACATTCCGGAGATTGCATGCTCCGATGGTGACCAGACTGCTCGGAGACTTACCGGAAGATTCCTCGGAACCGCTGGTCTTGACATTTGCCGTTGGTGGTGCTGGCGCTCAAGCGGGTCTCGTCGACGAACTGTTACCGCGACTAAAGGACCGGCTGAGGGACGAGCGGATTCACCTCAATTTGATTGCTGGGACGCGCGCCGAAGTCGCGCAACGATTTGCTCAAGCGGTGGAGTCATCCCGGCTAACCTCGAGGCTCGGAAAGTCGATCAATATCCTGTACGAACCGTCCTTCGCCAAATATTACCGCCAATTCAACGCCCTCTTACCAAGTACGGACATCCTGTGGACCAAGCCGAGCGAGCTGAGCTTTTATGCCGGTCTTGGGTTGCCACTCGTGCTGTCTCAGCCGGTCGGCACCCACGAGCGTTACAATCGGCGCTGGCTCAGGGAGCGAGGCGCCGCTCTCAAGCAGCGTCGGATGGAGTATTTCCCGGGTTGGTTCGATGAATGGCTCGTCGACGGTACGCTTGCCGCAGCTGCTTGGTCGGCGTTTACCCGCATACCTTCAGACGGTACATCGAATATCGTTAGGGCCCTTTCCAACCTCGAGAATTCGAAAGGTGACGTCGACGCTAACGATCAACTGGCCCCAGTCTGGCCGATCGGCGCTGTCGGCGGACAGAAAAGGTAAGTTGCAAGCCAATTCGTGGGGCCCGTTGATGCCATAGATTGCGGAACCGTGGGCGGTGTGCGCCGGTACTTCACTTGTGCCTTTGTGAAATTCGCCGGGAAGATCGCCGGAGCAGGTCTGCCATCCGGGCGCATCAGTCGCGGACGTGTTAGGCTACTGGTAGCCATGGATCGCGAAAGTAAGAAGACGGATCCCAATGCAAGCACAAACGTATCTGCCGAGGCTCCCGGCAAAGATGTCGTTCTCATCCATGGCACATCGCCCGACGGTAAGGGGTTGGCGGTTTTGCGGCACCGCGAAAATCGACTCGAGAGCGGCTTGGTTATGCCCATTGAACATGGCAGGCCCATTCACGGTGAAGTCGTCACGCTGCAGCCTAGGCGAGATTTCCCTCTGATCTGTGATGTCAAAGTGGAATACAGTCCCACAGACAATCAGGGCAAAGTCCCAACGGATAGTCGAACGTTAGCAAAAGGGCCCGGACAAGTTGCCACTGATGAGTATCGAACCAACTGGGACCGGATATTTCAGTCGCGCACGCAATCTAGAGGGGATCTGAACTAGGCTGCGGCATCGGCAGCTTGGGTTCGAGCTTCAGTGAACTCGAAGCTTTGGCATCGAGATGCAGGAAAGTGGAATCCGTGACGCGTTTTGCCCAGCGTTGACTGCCGGACTGCTCCGGTCCGACGAGAACGCGCTCTTCATATCGATCCGTCGCCCCAACTACTGCCGAACGGACTAAGATGAAGTTATTTGCTTCTAGATCGGCCTTTGCAATTTCCGAAGCTGGATCAACCAATTTCCCGTGAATTGAAGTCAGAGCTTGCAATAGTTCGTTGCCTGCATCGACGTCAATCCGACGCGGCTGTGGGCCGCTCAGCAAGAAGCCATATTCCTCCCGCTCTAATTCCACTGAATGCCCGTCGAGGTCGACTCTCAGACTCTCGATCTCATCGGTTCGAACTGAAAAAAGTCGATCATCGATCCAGCTCGGTGCTGCTTCGGTAAGCGCCGTCGCTAGGCCCTGCGCGTTGGCGCAGGCAGCCACGCCTTTGGCACCTGAGACACGGAACGTGGACAGCTCCGGCCATTTCCCACAGGATTGGTATAGTTCGACTGCAACCTTCGTGCGTGATTCTTCAAGTTCCAAGACCACGGTTGCAAGCGCACTGCCGCGCTTGGATTGATCATCGTCGAGTGGGGACAGAAAATGCTCGCCCTTGAGATTGGTCAGATCAAAGAGGAGCTTTTCCATTTTCTCTCTCGAAATCCTCCGATGTTGTCCATTCGCCTCGAACCAACGAGCGCGGGATGTGTCGAATTGATAGATGCTGTGGTTGCGTTCGGAATCCACTCTCAGCCGGCGCACATCCGACGGCACATAGGGCAACAATCTCGATTCCAACAACCGCTCGGGCTGCAACGTCAACTGCGAGATATCTCCGCTGACCACGAAGAATTGACGGGCATTCGGACTTGGGCCGTCGACTTCAATGTACGTTCCACCGCGCGGTTGTGGTGCATCAGCGCCCACTTTCAGGGTAAAAAGTGCGCCATTCAATTCGATTTGCCACGTGCTCTGGGGTCGGGCCAACCCATAACTTGTCACATTGGCGGTTACCTGCGGCCCAATCGAAAGCTTGCGAACGACTTGAAGGTCTCGCAGTGTCGTAACTACCGAATCGATCGTGGCTAAATCGCCCTCGCGGTTCCAAGGGCTATCAGCACGCCAAACGGGTGAATCGGAATCCGTCGACTGGTTGACGACACGTACCGTCATTCCCTCCCGATTGACGCTCAGACCGTGCGGCGGGCCCCCGGATAGCGACGGAAAAAGCAATGTTGGTGTGTCGCTCGTCGAGACCAATGAATTGCAGCGCCGTGCAAGGAACACCGATATTCCCGAAGCCAGTGCAAGCACGAGTAGTGCCCCATCCCACAACAAACGACGCCGAATCTGTTTCATCGTCTAGGCTAACTCAACCGAGATTTCCGACGTTGACGCCTGGCGAGTGCAACGCCGAGGCCGAAAACGGCTACTGTCGCCGGCATGATCAGTAGCACGTAGCGGTTCAGTCGCGTCAAGTCCGCGTCAGACAGGTTCAATTGCCGTGATGCGTGATGCGCGCTTGGTATCTCGACACCCACTGGTCGCGCCAACAACCAAGTAAGAGCACCGTTTATGAATGCTCGGTTGCCTGCGAGGGCCGGTAGCCGCATGACGCGATTTTCGACGAGTGAAGCGGGTGCGACGATGAGGCGGCGCGCCCCGCCTTGGGAATTACCGCGCAGTTCGGCGGCCACTGCCAAGACCAGCCGCTTTCCTGCTGCGGTCGTGACTGCTGCAGTGGCCTTCTGAGTCTTATTTAGATAATCGCCAATATTGCCAACGCCAATCGCCTTTTCCGTTGATGTGAGTAGCGGTCGAGTCAATGTCTCATCGGCTATGGATAGAGTCGGCGCCAGTGATACGAGCACACGGAGCGATCGCTCGACTGTTCCCCGATTCAAGGCGCGTGTTACCGCATGGTCGGAAACGCGAGCAAAAAAGGATTCGCCGAATCCGTCGGGCAATCGCTGGCTCTCATCTTGCTCGACAACGACATTCCTGCCAATCGATACTGTCGCAGGGGACACCAATGCGTCCAATCCAGTCGAGCGAATTTCGCCTGATTCGTCGGGAATTGTGTTGGAAAGAACCAACATCGACCCAAACTCGAGCAAGTGTGCTCGCAACTGCTCTTGTGCCCAGGTCGAAAGTGGAATGTCGGGAGCGGCGACGACCACCAGTTGGCACCGTTTCAGCTCTGACTGCTTTCCCGCGCCCAGGTCTATGGTGGTCAATTCTAAGGGCTCGCGCCTAAGGCGAGCGCGCCAGTCACTGAGCCCCGTGGGCCCTTCATCATTGAGATTGAGCTCACGGTGGCCTTGGGTGAAGCAGACTAGTGGACGGCTGGTATCGTTCAGCTGGCGCAGCCCCCGCGTAAGTGATTGTTCCAGCCGCAGTTCCGACTCTCCAGTTTCTGGATCGACGATTGCAATGTCATCGGTCGTGACATAGCTTTTGCCCTTGCCCCGCGTGATTACGATTATTGAATCCGAGAGCGACTTGTCGCCCTTGCTGGCGCCCGCCGCAATGCCAAGCTCCGCCTGTGTCGCGAGGAATTGACCCGGGTCGCGATCGGGGTCTACCCAGCGTAGTGTCAACTGTCGCGAAAGTGACGTGTAACCTGCCAGCACTTGCTGCACGGTTGGCGCAATCGTATCGGCCCGACTAAGCAATACATAAACGACGACTGGTTCGTGGATCGCGCTCAAAGTCTCCCGAGTCACATCTGAAAGCGTGTAACGTCGGTCTGACGTTGCATCCCATCGGCGATCGAAGCGTGCGCTGAGCACATTTACGCATACGGAAAGGAAGACCGCAGAAGCAATTGCAATGGCGCTCGACCAACGCAGCCAATCTTGAGGTTTCGACAATGGTCCAGGCCATCGGCGAGTGGATGTCACGACCACCTCCAAGAGTCGACAACTCGAACCGATAGGAATATCGGAACCGCGCTCAACGTGACGTCGAAAATCATGCGGCGCGCTGACACGATACCCTGGGCCGTCTCCATCAATTGAGATTGAATCGCCACATGGCTACAAAACGCCTGGAGAAAACCCGCATCGAAGACATTTTCCCCAATTCCCAATACAATGAACGCCAGCAGTACGCCGCTGCTAAGCACCAAAGACAGGAACTGGCTGCGAGTCATCGTGCTGCAAAGGACACCGATTGCCAGAAAACCAGCGCCCAGCCCGAAAATGCCGACGTAACTCGTTGCAACGACTTTCCATTCTACTTCTGCAACGCTTCGCAACACTAGCGGGTAAAGCAACGTGGGCAACCAAAGCACGCTGAATGACACGAGCAAAGCCAGGTATTTCCCCAGCACGACTGCTGCGGCACTAACGGGGGCGGATAGTAGATTTTCTATCGTGCCGGTCCGGCGCTCCTCCGCGAACGCACGCATACTGAGCGTCGGACAAACGAACAAGAACGTCAGTGGAACGAATACACTTTGGCCATAGAAGGCCTGAAGCGGGCCCACGTCAAGAGTCAGTCCGGGATTGGTAGCAAAGCTCGTGACGATAGATGCAAAGACTCCGCCCTCTATCAGCAGCAGTGCCAACCACAATATCCAGGCGAGTGGCGTCAACCACAGACTGGCTAACTCTCGGCGCAGCGTAGCAATTAGTGCTGTCACGGCGCAAAGGTCCCGACTTCGCTGGTCAATTCGGCAAACACCGTTTCAAGCGCTCGACTCGATTGATTTACTCCGCGTACGCCGACGCCGCTCTTTACCAAAACTGCGACAAGTTCCTCCAACCTGCTGCCCATTGAGCCCGTCAGCTGCTCGGGATAGACGACAAATCGAAGGGTCTCTCCGGCATCGACGCTCGGGCTTTCGACTGCGCGCTCGGCATCGGGGCGGAGGCCCCAACCCAGGTCAGCGCAAATGGCGGGCGTTAGGCGATCGGGATCTCGCACGACCAATGCAACGTCCGCTGCACGATGTCCTGCGCGCAGGTCTTGCAGGGTACCATGGGCGACTAGTTGGCCCCGATGAATTACAACGGCCTCGGTACATATGGCTTCCACTTCGGCCAGCACATGTGTGCTCAGCAGTATCGCGCGGCTCTGCCTTAGCGTGGTGATCAATTCGCGGACTTCACGAATCTGATTCGGGTCAAGGCCTGCCGTGGGTTCGTCTAACAGCAGCACGGGAGGACTTGCCAATAGCGCGTCCGCAAGACCCACGCGCTGGCGGTAGCCTCTGGACAGATTGGACACGCGTATGTCGATTACATCGTCGCAATGTGTCGACGATAGCGCTTCTCGCACCGCGTCGGGTCGTCTTCGTCGTTTGATTCCCTTGATCGCGGCGCGATACGTCAAATAGTCGCCGACTCGCATCTCAGGATAAAGTGGAGATGTTTCTGACAGATAGCCCAGGCACGCTCGAGCCTGTAGCGGACTCTCGAGAAGATCACTCCCAGCTATCGATATCGTCCCGTGAGTAGGACCCAAGACGCCTGCCAGCATGCGCAGCGTAGTTGTCTTACCTGCGCCGTTGGGGCCTAACAGGCCGACTATTGTGCCGATGTCGACACGGAATGTGACGTTGTTGACCGCGACGACAGAGCCGTAATGTTTGGTGAGACCCTGTACTTCAATCAAGGTTCGGCTTCCGCGGGTTCATCGTCAGCGGAGCCGTGACATTGCTTGAACTTCTTGCCTGATCCGCAAGGGCAGGGATCATTGCGCCCAATGCGGGGTGCCGAGCGCTGGGTGGCTGGGCGCGTCTGGGGAACGCTGCCGACCGCCGCTCGCGCCTGATCCAGGAGCTCTTCTGGTGATACCTCTCCCTCTTCACCAATATGACGAGCCACAGCCTGATCCAGCTCGGCATGGTGGCGCGCCTCAGCGGCCGCCTCGAGCTCGCGCATTTCGTCCTGACGCTGGATTTGAACGTTGAAGAACTTGTTGAGCGCCGCTCCCGATACGCGAGCCATCATGTTTACAAACAAGGAATAGCCTTCCTTTTTGTACTCATTCTTGGGATCGCGTTGGCCGTACCCGCGTAGCCCTATGCCGTCGCGCAGGTGTTCCATGTTGGTAAGATGTTCGACCCAATCCTCGTCAATCGTTTCCAAGTACACGTAACGAAACACCCGAAGCGCGAGATCGACTCCCATTTCCTGTTCGCGGGCCCAGTAGGCAGCCTCCGCTTGCTCGTACAAGTATCGAACGACTCGATGGGGCTCACCCATTTGGTCAATCGCGCCCTCCAACTTGCAGCCAAAGCTCTCGCGAAAGCCATCCTGTACGCTTACGACGTCCCAGTCTTCCGGTGGGCGATCGGCGGGGCAGCACTCTTCGACCATTGCCGCCACCACTCGATCCATCAGATCGAACATCCGCTCACGCTGCTCGGAGAGCCCGTGGCAGATATCTTCCAACAATTCGTCGTGGATTTCGGCGGGCGGTGGCAGGTTGCGGCGCTCGGTATCCAGGCGAATGCCCCACAGGTGATACACCTCGCGCTTCAATTGATCGACCTCGGCAATTGATTTTGCCTGCTCGAGCTCTGCACGAGTCGGTGCGCGCGAGCGACCTGTATCGTCTCGCGGTGCCACAGGTGGGTCCGAGTACATACCCACCAATTGGGCCACTAACGGCGTCACGCGTTCACGAATCTTCTCGTCGACGGGGATCTTGCGGGTGTTGCCCGTGGGCTTGCCGAGTTCGTCCAATTCCTCCGGCGCATAACGCCCGAGCAATAGTTGCTGCCGTAGACTGTACACGGTCTTACGCTGAGCGTTCATTACGTCGTCGTACTCGAGCAGGTGCTTGCGAATGTCGAAGTTGCGTTCTTCGACTTTGCGCTGAGCATTCTCGATGCTCTTGGTCACCCAGGGATGTTCGATGGGTTCATCATCCGGCATGCCCATGCGATCCATCAGGTTCTTGACCCGATCTCCCGCAAATATGCGCATCAAATCATCTTCGAGCGACAGGTAAAATCGACTGGAACCTGGGTCGCCCTGTCGCCCGGAACGACCGCGTAATTGGTTGTCGATGCGGCGAGATTCATGCCGCTCCGTCCCCAGAATGTGTAGTCCTCCCAGCTCGACGACCGTATCATGCTCATCCTTACAGACCCGCTCTACTTTCGCCAGTTGCTGAGCATATTCCTCAGGGTGCGTTTCATAGTTCTTGCCGTCCTGAACTAGGTCCAAGCGGGTGAGCATTTCTGGGTTGCCACCCAACATGATGTCCGTGCCGCGGCCCGCCATGTTGGTCGAAACGGTAATTGCCCCCCGGCGACCTGCCTGTGCAACGACATACGCTTCGTTCTCGTGGTGCTTTGCGTTCAAAACATGGTGGGGAATGTTCTTCTTCTTGAGAATCCTCGAAATAGCAGTGCTCTTCTCGACGCTGGTCGTGCCTACCAGTACGGGGCGACCCTTCTCGTGTTCGTCGAGAATCTCGCGAATTGCCGCGGTGAACTTTTCCCGCTCGGTCTTGTAGACGACATCCTGGTGATCTTCGCGAATCATATTGCGATTCGTCGGTACGACGTTGACATCGAGTTTGTAGGTCGACGCGAATTCTTGAGCTTCGGTTTCCGCCGTCCCGGTCATTCCGCCGAGCTTCTTGTATATACGAAATAGGTTTTGAAACGTGATCGTGGCCATCGTGCGGCTTTCCTCTTGGATCCGCACATTTTCCTTGGCTTCCACGGCCTGATGTAGGCCGTCGCTCCAGCGCCTGCCCGGCAGAACACGACCCGTGAACTCGTCGATGATGAGTACCTTACCGTCGGGCGAGACCATGTAGTGTTGATCACGTTTGTACAGGGCGTGCGCTCGTAGCAATTGATTCATTATGTGAAGGGAAGATATGGCGGCCGGATCGTACAAATTGCCAACGCCGGCGAGTTTCTGAACGTACTCGACCCCTTCGTCGGTCAATGTGGTGCTGTGGCCCTTTTCATCGACGATATAGTGCTCATCGCGACGAAGTTTCGAAACAACCTCATTCAAAGTGCGATACTTCTCGCTAGCAGCGTCTGCAGGACCGCTGATAATGAGTGGCGTTCTTGCTTCGTCGATTAGAATCGAGTCCACCTCATCGACAATTGCATAGTTGAGTTCGCGCTGAACGTACTCCAGCGCAGAAAATTTCATGTTGTCGCGCAGGTAGTCGAAGCCGTATTCGTTGTTCTGACCGTAACAGATGTCACAGCGATAGGATTTGTACTTTTCTTGATCCGATTGCCCATTGACGATTACGCCGATGCTCAATCCGAGGAAGTTATAGATACGACCCATCCACTCGGCGTCGCGTCGCGCGAGATAGTCGTTTACCGTAACCAGGTGAACGCCCTTACCTTCCAGCGCGTTTAAGTAGATGGGAAGGGTCGCCACGAGAGTCTTGCCTTCACCGGTGCGCATCTCGGCAATTCGACCGCGATGCAACACGACTCCGCCGATGAGCTGCACGTCGAAATGGCGCATCTTGAGGGCGCGCCAGCTAGCCTCCCGGCACACGGCAAAAGCTTCGACCAATATGTCGTCTAACGTCGCGCCGTTATCGAGCTTTTGCCGAAACTCAGCCGTCTTTCCGCGTAGTTCGGCGTCACTAAGTTTCTGAATAGTGGGCTCCAGCGCATTGATGCGAACGACAAGCGGCTGAATGCGCCGCAGGGCCCGTTCGTTGCTGGTTCCGAATACCTTTTTTGCGACCCAGGTAAGCATGAGGTGACCATTTCATGCGTTCCGAGCCATCAGCGGCCCGGAAAGCTCGGGGAGGCTAGTCCGCTGCCACCGGGCGCGCCATAAATCTGCCCGCACAGCGGCAATCGACAATTCCCAGTCGTTCATCCGGCCAAGGGCTAGGTTTATCCCTCATTGGAGAAAGCGGCGTAATTCCGCCGCAACCAAACTCGTGAGCGATAAACGCGTCGTGCGACAAATGGTTCGTGCCGAGGAACTTTGAGGCAAAAGGGGCGTTCGGCACTGGACCACGTCGTGGGTCGGGCTCTGCGCGCGCAACAGATTCCCGCAAAAGTTGACGCCCAAGCGGTCGCGCCCAAGATCGGACGCGACGACCTCAGACCCATTACGCGTCCCGAGGTGCCGAGGAGTGCCGCGAACGGGTTTTGGGACACGGTCACAATGTAATAGCGACGCGCGCAATATACGACATCCGCGTTTTCGCGGTACGGTTCTCTTTTCGTGACCGAAGGCTAGGGATTCTTTCACGTCAGCGCTATCCTAGTAATTTGGATGACCACATCCAAAGCAGCAATTCTCGATCCCGATCGCGAAAGGAGGCGCCAAGCCCGCAAGGCGCAGCGGCATTCGGAACGGCGTTTGCTGATCATGCATTCGGCGAGAAATTTGCTGGCTGAACGCGGAATCGAGCATTTCACCGTGGCCGATGTAGCCCACGTTTCGCAACTGAGTAAACCCGCAGTTTACTACTACTTCGATTCCAAAGAGGCCCTCGTATTCGATCTAGCCATCGAGTCACTCCAAATCGAATTTAACGTTCTCTCCGAATCAGTGCATGCCGCAAAGAGCGCGGTGGAATCGCTCGTCGACCTGATTCGTACCCGAGTGGACTTCTTCTTGAATGATATGAATGCTTTCCGAGTACTGCATGTGTGGGCTCCAGCGATGGGTCTACAACGGCGCGTGAGCCAATCCAATACGAGCAAGCAAATCTCCGCGCTTCTGAACTTGATAAGCCACCGTCTCAGCACGGAGAAGCCTTCCAGCAACCGCGCCATACGCCTTGACGCGCAACAACTGCCTCAAGTGGCTTGGGCACTTTCGCAAGGAATTTTGGGGCAATTCGCCGCCAGTGCAATGCAACCGAAAGATCTCGAACAATGCAGGGCCACGAGGGACGTCGCCTGCCGTTGGTTACTTGATTCACTGATCACTTAACCGCTAGTCTTACGTCTCGGCGCGCTTGCGCTGCCGCGTATGACAAGCGGTCTGACTCGGTCTCCAAGAGCAATGCGGGTACCTTCACGGGCCGTTGCTCGTCGTCTAGTGCAACATAAACGAAGTGACCCGAGTTGGTGTGNNTTGTCCGACATGAACCGGCGAGTGAAACTTCATCGAGTCGACCGCGAGCGTGACGCAGACACGACCCGCGTGGCGCATCGCACAGATGGCCCCCGTCTCGTCCATCATCTTCATGATGGCTCCGCCATGGACGTTACCCAACATATTGGCGTGTTCTGGCATCATCAGCTGATGCAGCGATAATTCCGATTGTTGTGGTGCCCGCGCTAACATAGGCGCATGGTAGCCAAGTAAGCGCGCTTGGGCCCAACTTTCACCCGCACACATCGAATTGCGTGCCGGGAATACAAAAATAAAACATACGTCGAAATCAAAGTACGAATAGTTTCGTGCACACGCGGCGACCCGAACTACCGTGATTTACCGAGCAATTGGCAACATCGCGCGCTCCACGAGGGCCTCGCCGAGCGATGTACACAATGAGTCGATCGCGGAGCGCGCAAGATTGATCCGGAAATGGAGCACATCGCGTGCTAGGCTCGGCCGCGTGACCTGAACGGCCGCCGCGACGCGCATGGATCTTCTATACTTCGTCGTCCTAATCGGCTCGCTCATTTTCGTCCACGAGCTGGGCCATTTTCTGTTCGCCAAAGCATTTGGCGTCAAGGTCATTACATTTTGTCTAGGCTTCGGTCCTAAGATTATGAAATTGAGGGGACGCGAAACCGAGTACTGCATCGCGCTCATTCCGCTCGGTGGCTACGTACGCATGCTCGAGTCGAGCAAGACCGATGTCGTGATGCCAGAGGATCGGCGTCGCACATTCGAGTCGCTGCCATTGTACAAGCGTGTCGTCGTTGTGTTGGCTGGACCCGTGATGAGCCTGCTGTTCCCGGTGCTCTTGTATTTCGGTGTCTTCGTCAGTGCCGGGCCGTTACTTCCGCCAACCGTCGGCGTCGTGCTTCCGGGTCATCCTGCTGACGGCAAGTTGCGTCCGGGTGATCGCATCATGAGCATCAACGGAGAGGATGTCGGGACCTTCGACGAGGTCAAGCGCATCATCGCCAAAAGCTCGGGTCAAACCCTGCATTTTAGGGTATTTCGCGATCTCAAGCACGTTGACGTCGAGGTTACCGTTGCCGACACATTGGAGCGGCGCGACCTCGACATTGTACAACGCGTGGGAACGGTGGGCATCCAACCGAGTGCACCGGCGGCGTGTATCGGCGTGCCCAATGCAGACAGTCCTGCCTATCGAGCGGGGCTCAGGACTTTCGACATCGTTACATATGTCAATGGTGAAGCCGTAAAGCGATTTATCGATCTCGAACGGATCTTGGAAGGAAACCATGGCGAGACGGTTCCCGTTACTTATGCGCGACCCGTCAACGTGCCGAATGCTTTGGGTGGCCTCGCAGAGATGGCCGTTTACGAAGCAGGCGTTGTCGCTCTAACACCGGATCCCAATGCGCATGATCTAGTAAGCCGCACCGGCATCGAATTGGCCGATCTCTACGCGTCGATCGTGCCCGAAGAATCGTCGCTGTTCAGAGCTGGGCTGCGACCCTCGGACAAACTTCTGAAATTGGATAATGAAGTAATTCCCGCGTGGTCGACGTTTACGGAAAGGGTCCTAGCTGCACCCAGCCGCCCACATCGAATCGACTATTTGTCAGCGCGCGACAGTCGAGTTCATTCGGGAACCTTTCAGGTTCGGCGCGAGGATTATATCTCGCAGGGGCAACTCGAAACGCGGTACGTGACGCGTGTGCAGCAGTGGCTGCCGCTCGCTCCCGAGGAACGTGTCGAGCACCCGGCGCTAGTTCGTTACGCGATAGAAAAGGCCGTTCAAGAGACCATCGACGTAATGCACTTCAACTTGGTGGCGGTCGTCCGATTGATGCAGGGGCGCCTCAGCTTCGAGTCGCTCTCCGGCCCGCTCACGATCTACGAAGTCGCTGGCGAGGAAGGGCGAAAGGGCCCAGGCTACTTCATTTGGGTGATGGCCGTGCTCAGCATCAACCTGGGCCTTCTGAATCTGCTCCCCATCCCCGTGCTCGATGGCGGTCATTTGATGTTCTTCGCTGTAGAGGCTCTGCTCCGAAGGCCCATTCCGCTGCGGATTCGTGAAATATCTCACTTGGTGGGAATGAGCCTCGTGATCCTGCTCATGGCGATGGCATTCAAGAACGACGTCGAAAGGCGCTGGGACGTGATTGTGGATCAGTTCAAGGAACTCGTCGGTTGAAGACCCCGAAGGTCGCTGCGTCCGCGACGCATCGGCGGCCCGACGCGCGCAGCCTTGCGATGCAAGTCGTAGAGCGCGTGCTTTACGACCAGGCCTATGCCGCAGCCGCGCTCAGCGCTGAGTTCTGCAGATATCCGCAACTCACCGTGCGCGAGCGTGCCTTTACGACGGAACTTACGTACACGGCTCTGCGCTGCCGGCGAGCGCTCGAAGAAAAGCTGTCTGCGCTGGCTCCCCGCGGGCTGCCGAAGGACAGAGTGGTTCGAGCGGCGCTACTGGTGGCGGCTGTTCAGGCATTGCTGTTGGATCGCGCAACGCTAGCAATCGCGGTCGATGCGGCGGTGACGCGTGTCAAAGCCCAACGCGGGGTGCAATCGGCCGGATTCGTCAATGCGCTTTTGCGACGCGTCGCTGAGCAACCCCCTTTGAATCGCGCCGTGGCGTTGCGTGCCAACTTGCCCAAGTGGCTCCATGAACGGCTCGTGGCAGCCGTGGGCATCGAGGAAACCGACGCGCTCGTCGGGGCACATGCATCCGGCGGGACATCGCCCAACTCGATCGACGTACGATTGGTGAAAGGGCGAGCCGTGCCGGAGTGGCTTCTTAACGCAACGCCCGGGAAATGGTTGCCGCAGTCGCGCACGGTGAGTGGGATCGGCGACCCGCGCGGCAATCCGGAGTACGAAAGTGGCGACTTCGTCATTCAGGAAGAAGGCGCGCAGCTCATCGCCTGGGCACTGGATGTTCCCGAGGGTGCCACGGTCCTCGACGTTTGCGCGGGGCGCGGACAAAAAACATCCCTTTTGGCCGAACGAGTTGGTCCGCGAGGTGCCGTTTGGTCGACGGACTTGCACGAAAGCAAGCTTGAAGCGCTACGCGAGGAAATGAATCGCCTTCACTTGTCGAACGTCCAAACTCAGGCTTTGGATTGGTCCGTCGGGGGTGGCAATTTGCGAACTGACTTCGAATTTGCGCTCGTGGACGCNNGATGATCCCGGCCGAATGGGTGAGCTCGCAACGCAAATATTGCGAAATGTCTCCAAGTATTGTCGCAGCGGCGCGCAGGTAATCTACGCAGTTTGCAGCGTATTGCCCGAGGAGGCCGAGGCGGTTCTGTCTCGGGTAGAAGATATTTTCGAGCCGAGGCCATTTACGACACAGGCACTGCGTTCCGCCTTGGGCGACCAGGCATGCGCGGGGCGCTTATTGCCGCTGCGGCACGGAACAGACGGGTATTTCCTGGCCCAGCTTCAGAAACGCTAACAAACTTGGCGGGCGGCGTCGGACAATGGTTGCAAATATTGTCAGTTTGCGCCAAGGAATGGCCACCTATGGCTGAGCTGCAACTTCGAGGAGCACTGACTGCTCTGGTGACGCCCTTCACGTCCACCGGTGCTGTGGATTTCGACACTTTTGGTCGTTTGCTAGACAGGCAATTGGAGGCGGGCATCGGAGGCCTCGTGCCCTGCGGTACCACCGGTGAGTCGCCCACTCTAGAAGACGACGAGCAGCGTGACTTGATTGTACGCACCGTTCAGCGCGCCAAGGGCAAGGTTCCAGTCGTTGCGGGCACCGGATCCAATTGCACAAGTTACGCCACGCAATTGGCAAAGACCGCTGAAGCAGCGGGTGCGGATGCCGTCATGATCCTGATGCCGTATTACAATCGGCCGTCGCAGGAAGGTCTACTACTTCACATCAAGATTGTTTCGCAAGCCGTCGGAATTCCGGTCGTACTTTACAACATTCCGGGGCGAACCGCTGTCGACCTCAGCGTGGAAACGACATTGCGCGTTCTCGACACTTGCCCCAACGTCGTTGCCATCAAGGACGCTTCCGGCGGGGTCATCTACTGTCAAGATTTGCTGCGCCGGGCAGGTGACCGCGTCACGCTTCTCAGCGGTGACGATATATTGACGTTGCCGATGATGGTCGTTGGCGCCAAAGGGGTGATTAGCGTCACCAGTAATCTTTATCCGAAACAGGTGCAGGAAGCCGCACAGGCCGCGCTCGATGGAGATTGGAAGTTGGCACGCACCCGGCATTTGGCGCTGTTCCCGGTGCATCGCTCACTCTTCGTGGAACCCAGCCCGCAACCCATCAAGGGAATTCTCGCCGCGCAGCGGCTCATCTCGCCCAAGATGCGCCCTCCCATGGTCGAAGCCAGTCGTGAGACTGTTGACGGCGTGCAGCGCGCCTGTTCGTCGTATGAGGCGCGGTCGTGAAAATTGCCCTGTTTGGCGCCACGGGCCGCATGGGTCAGGCGCTCACTCGACTCATTGCACAAGCGCCAGACTTGGACTTGGTCGGCGCGGCCTGTGCCGCCAATGATCCTGCCTGCGGTCGGGACGTGGGCACGCTCGCGGGAGTAGGAACACTGGGCGTCGAGGCTTCGCCCGATGCCGCAGCCGCGCTACTCGGGGCGGAAGTCGTCATCGATTTTTCGACCGCGAGCGCAGTACCCACCATTGCAGCTTTGGCTTTGCGAAGCAAAGTCGCCCTTGTCAGTGGGACTACGGGTCTCGAAGCAAGCGGCAAGTCCGCCCTCGAAAAGGCTGCCGAACAGGTTCCCGTCCTCTGGGCGCCCAACACGAGCCTCGGCGTGCAAGTGTTGGCCGAAGTCGTCGAGCAAGCCGTGCGTCGCCTCGGCAGCGACTACGATGCCGAAATTGTCGAGATTCACCATCGTAAGAAGGTAGATTCTCCCAGCGGAACAGCCAAACGACTGGCAGACGCCGTGCGCGCCGTGCGCCCCAATATGCGTGAATTACACGGGCGCGATGGCATCGTGGGGGCACGCACCGATGACGAAGTGGCCGTGCTTGGCGTACGCGGAGGCGACGTCGTAGGAGATCACACGGTGTACCTCTTCGGCCCCGGCGAGCGCCTGGAGTTTACCCACCGCGTGTCCAACCGCGACCTGCTCGCGCACGGAGCCTTGCGCGCTGCGCGGTTTATCGTGAAGCAAAAGCCAGGCAAGTTGTATCGAATTGCCGACGTGCTGGGATAGGCATACGCTTTCCCAGGTCAATGTCGAATCGCGTCACCAATTGCTGCTATGAACGCCGGACTCGTACCGCAGCAGCCTCCCACCATGTTGGCCCCTGCTTCGAGTAGGTTCTTTATGCCGGCGGCAAACTGCGCGGGCGTTAAGTCGTAGATTATCCTTCCGTCTTCCAACTTGGGCAGGCCCGCGTTGGGCTTGACCCAAATTGGGAGATCCGTGGCGGCTCGCAATCGGCGACAAATGGGGATGTACCCTTTGACACCGCGTCCACAATTGGCACCGATGGCGTCCGCTCCCGCTTCGGTCAACGTCTTTGCGGCCTTCTCCGGCGCGACGCCCAAGGCAGACTCGTCCTTCGCAGTGCCCGAGTCGAAGACCATGCAGGCAACAACGGGCAACCCTGTCGCCTTGGCCGCGGCGAGAGCGATGAGCAATTCGTCAAGCGCCGTGAAAGTCTCGAGCACTAGGCCGTCAACACCGCTCTCTGCCAATGACTGCGCCTGCTCGCTGAACGCCTCCAAGAGTTCAGCTTTACTGACTTCTCCTATTGCCAGCCGCTTGCCGCTCGGGCCTATCGAGGCAAATACCTTTGCCTTGCCAGACGCAGCGTCACACGAAATACGCGCTCCAGCCCGATTGATCTCAGCGGCCTTTTCGGTCAGGCCGTGACGCGATAAAACGACGCGATTCGCGCCAAATGTATTCGTCAGGATGATGCCGCTGCCCGCTTGCACATAGCTCCGTGCGACGGACGATACTTGCTCTGCGTGAGTCAGATTCCAGGCGTCAGGACAGGCTCCCCGCTCTAGCCCTTGCGCTTGAAGTTCAGTTCCCCAGGCCCCGTCCAAAATCAAAGGGCCACTGAGGATTAGCGGCGCTGGCTCGATGGTGGAGCTCACGGGTAAAGTCTAATCGGAAAACGCTTCCATCCGCACTTGGCATGGGTGGACGCGGCACTTGGATGCTCCTATCGGGGCCGCCTAAGTTTCCGCCTTCCCGGCAACGGAAAGCATTCTGACTGCAGAGTCGCGCCAGAAGAGGAGACTTTTTCCGCACAATAGCGTTGGCCAGTTGACCTGGCAGCGTAAGATCTCTGCGTCCATGACTCGTTCGTTGAACTTTCGCTGCTGAAAGCGAACAGTGTGAACAATTGCAAGATAGTCCACCTTACCCGGTTTTCGCGCTAAACTCCGCCGTCTGCGTGGGTTTGCAATCCCTTGCCGCCGAGGTCGCTGGTCGACTTTCACGAAGGCGCCAGGTACCTGAAGACCATCGCGGAAGTTGGAAATCACGGCATCTATTGGACAACCGCAGAGTCGCTGTCCGACATGAGCGGCGCGATCTCGCACGAGAGCATAAAGGGAACGACATGAGACGATTAGCAATTCTTGGTGGGGCGGCGCTCACTACTTTCGCTCTGATTGGTACGAGCTGCAGCAGCAGCAAAAATACTCCCGGCACAACAACCACTACAGGTGGCAGTTCTGCAGCCGGAACCACGGGTGGATCCGAAAGTACAGCGGGCAATTCGTCGACTGGCGGAAGCAAAGCCGCAGGCACGACAGGAACCGGCGGCGCAACGTCGACCGGGGGCGCAACGTCGGCAGCGGGCAGCACCGCACTGGGTTGCACGAGCGCGAACACGGACGTTGCTCCCCAGGGTGCTCTGATTGCGGACTTCGCCTCTGCCGATGCCGGCATCGAGATCAAGGGCGGCATCTCCACGTACAGCGGCACGGCAGCTCCTACGTGGTCCATTAGCGGAGGTGCACTTACCATCACAGAAAGCGCGCCTGCAACCACATCGCCTCAGTACGTTGGAACGGTGATTTACTTCAATAATTGCGTCGATGCGCACACGTCTAGCGGCGTTCAATTCACCATCAGCGGCACGGTGAGCGCCGGCTGCAGTGTTCAGTACTCTACAAACTATACGGGTGCTGACGCTGTCGCCACCGATCCTAAGGGCTCTTGCACACTTGCCAGTTGCTATTCACCCCAGAAGGTACTCACAATCCCAACGACCCCGACACAGATGCAAATTGCGTGGGCAGATACCGGAACTCAAGGCAGCCCAGTAGGACCTGTCGATCCAACGATGCTCACGAGCATCCAGTGGCAATTCACCATTGCGGCAGGCACGGGAACGTGTGACGCAAGCCTTACAATTACGAACGTCAAGTTCTACTAAGCAATCCAGCAAGATCTGAAATAACGAGGCTCAGCCAACTGGTTGAGCCTCGCGCGCTTGTGAGCTACGAATTACTCAGATCGCCATTGCCTACTTGAGTTCGTAAGTGATCCGCAGCAAGTTCGAGATCCAGCGTGTGGGTCCGCACCACGCAGCTCGGAGAGTCAGGGCTCATTTGGCGAAGTACACGTCGTCGACCCAGATT
>PMCK01000090.1 GCA_003154095.1 Myxococcales bacterium
GCGTCCGTCATTCGGTACATCCACCTCAGCATCGCCGCGCGCAGGGGCAGATCTTCAGGCAATCCACGCACACTCTCGAATGCCGAGCGCTCGGTCAACGGCGGGACACCGACGAAAGGCCCGCTCGGATCTGCCGTTTTCGGGTCCTTATTCAACTTCAATTCATATTGTTGATCGAATTCGGCAAGAAGGCTGATCTGTCTATCCCATGCGAGCGGGTCTTCGTAAGTCATAGTTGGATTGCTTGGGGGACTAAACCACCGCACGGTTTTTCACAATGGTTGATTTTGGTCAATCACGTCGTGCCGCATAAATGGCTGTCAATTGCCCGTAGGTCTGCTTGGACGGGCAGTGCCGTATCTGCGTATTAGACAATCCGAGTTGCATGTGCCCGTCCGGACAACAATGCTTTGACCTGAACTTCGCTAATGCCCAGCCCCGATGGAAAGAAACATTTACCCGTTTTAGGTGGCTCCAAACCGGAGGACGGAGTGGCTCACTCGCCTTGGGTTTGGGTGCTGTATGGCGGGATAGTCATCGTATCCGTATGGGTTCCGTTAGCTTTGATGGCTTTGTTCTTAGGTCGAAAAGTGGCAGCACATTGGGCAGCGGGAAATCCATCCTTGTCGATGCAGTCGCCGTTATTGGTTCTTCCGACGGCAGCACTGGTAATTCTTTCATTTGCAGGCGCGAGCGCCTTAGGAGGGCTAGTGGTCGGCAAGTTTGCGGAACATCCGCGACGCTGGGATGCCGCATTGGCTGGCGCACTGGGCGCGCTCATCGTTTTGTTTTTTGCGGCACTTGGACATGCGCTAAAGCCTCCATTGGCCGGTGCATCAATAGCGCTTAGCCTCTTGTTGGTAGCTTGTCCCACTGCTGCTCTCGGTGGAAGGTGGGGCCGTAGACGCCCTTCGGGGCCTTAGGCCCTCGAGCGCCAATGTACTAAGCCGATCCATGTGGTAGATTCCAAAGCCGCTCGAGGGTCGGGCGTACAACCCCTATATAACGAGCACCATGACCAATCTAGACGATGAACTTCGCCAGGCCATCGACAGTCACGAGGGACGAGCAAAAGCCGAACCCGAGCCAGCTCAAGTTTTTGCCAAGTCACCGGTAGCCAACACTGGATCTACCCGCTCAAAACGTCACTGGGGCTTGTTGCTTGGTTTGGTTGGAATGGGAGCCGCAATTCTATTCGTCGTTTTTTCCGGATTCAAGCAGGCGGCTGTGTACTCAAAGGGCGTCGACGAACTATTGCGTGACAAAGATCGATTCGAATCGAGAACCGTGCGTGTCGTTGGGACGCTCGTCGCGGGAACACTTGCCCGCCGTAGCGATCCTTGTGAGTACCGCTTCAAGATGCAGAAGAATGACGCGATATTGACGGTCCTGTACCCGCAATGCGTGGTGCCTGACACGTTTCGCGACGTGCCAGGTGTGAAGGTGGAAGTCACGGCCGAGGGCCAAATTTCGGCTGACGGAACATTTCGTGCCCATCAAATAATGGCAAAATGCCCTTCGAAATACGATATGCGCGGCAAATCGAGCCAGGGGCAAGCGATACCGCACGCTATGACGACGCAATCGGGTATGGTCTCGCGTTAACGACGAACCGACGTCACAGAACGAGAAACGTACATTATGTGGGACCGTTTTATCCGTGCTTGTCGCCGTGAACCGGTTGACTGCACCCCCCTTTGGTTCATGCGCCAAGCTGGGCGCTACATGTCCGAATATCGTAGCCTACGCGAGCGCTATAGCCTGCTCGAGATCTGTAAGACTCCCGAGTTGGCCGTCGAGGTTACGTTGCAGCCGCTCAAGGCCTATTCGGTTGACGCCGCGATACTATTTGCCGATCTTCTATTGCCGCTCGAACCGATGGGCGCGCCTTTCGATTTCCAAGCCGGCGAAGGGCCCGTCGTTCATTCCCCGATTCGAACCGCCGCCGACGTCGACCGATTGCGCCTCATCGAACCTGAGCAGGACCTCGAATACGTGCTGAAGGCGATACGCTGGTTGAGGCAGGAGCTTGACGGCAAAACTCCGCTAATTGGCTTTGCGGGAGCTCCATTTACGCTCGCGAGCTATCTGGTTGAAGGCGGAAAAAGCTCTCACTATCTCACCACGAAGCGCCTGATGTATAGCGAGCCAAAAGTATGGAACGCCCTCGCAGCGAAACTCGCCGAGGTAGTAAGGCGCTTCTTGCGGGCGCAAATTGAAGCGGGTGCCGAGGCTGTGCAGCTATTTGATTCCTGGGCGGGAGCCTTGAGCCCCGAGGACTACGTAACGTTTGTGGAACCCCACGTTGCCCACGTGCTGCAGGACGTCATGCAGTTGGGCGTACCGGTACTTCATTTTGGTACCGGCACGCAAAGCCTATTGGAGCTGCAAAAGCGCGCGGGCGGTACGGTTATCGGCGTAGATTGGCGCACACCCATCGAGGAGGCAAGGCGCCGCCTGGGGACCGAAGTCGCCCTGCAGGGAAACTTGGATCCAATATTGTTGTTTGCGCCCCGGGAACTCCTGGCGGCGCGTGTCAAAGATTTGCTCGCCCGGGCTGGTAAGCAAGGTTACATCTTCAATCTGGGTCACGGCATATTGCCTCAGACTGATCCGGATCAAGTTAGGTTTCTCTGCGACTGGGTGCACGAGCAAAGCGCATGACTCGTTCCAAGCCGCCAAGCGTGCTCGTGGCGGGCGCTGGCATCAGCGGTCTTTCGGCGGCCTATTGCCTGTGGCGCGAGCGGCCCGATATCAACCTGTGCATCATCGAACCGCAGCCCCGCGCGGGTGGCAGCATCTGGACGGTTCATGAGCAAGGGTATGTCCTCGATGCAGGCCCCGATTCATTCCTGCGCACGAAGACCGAAGCCGCGGATTTGTGTCGCGAGCTCGGGCTCGGCAGCGATCTCATATCGCCTAGCCCCGAAGGTCGACGTGTGCTCATTGCCCATAAGGGCCAATTGGTACCAATGCCTGCCGGTATGGCCCTGGCTGTCCCGACGCGCATTGGGCCGATGGTCAATTCACCCTTGTTGAGCTTCATTGGCAAACTGCGGATCCTGGGCGACTTGAGCGTGCAAAAGCCAAGCGGGGATATGCCGGATGAAACCGTAGCGAGCTTCCTCAATCGGCATTTCGGACACGAAGCAACCGAGAATCTAGCGGGGCCGCTGCTAGGAGGCATCTTTGCGGGCGATATCGACGAGCTGAGTATTCACTCGACGTTTCCGCAATTGGTGGATCTCGAGCGACGTCACGGCAGTTTGATACGTGCATTTTTCGCGGCTGAACGTGCGCGTGCCGCGCAAAACAAAAATGCTCAAAAGCTCGGCGCAGCCGCCGACGACCCCCTGTATTTGCCCGAACTGTTCAGTCTGATGAAGTGGCTGTATCGGCAAGGCCAAAAGGCAGAGAGCCCATTTCAGTCGCTGCGTTTTGGCATGGGACAATTGGTGGACGCATTGAAGGCCCGCTTGCCCGAGGGTTGCTTGAAGCTGGGTGTTGCGCTGCTCGGTCTCGAACGAACGGCAAACGACAAGTGGCGCGCCCACCTTTCGAGCGATACATCGGTCGACTTCGATGGTGTAATACTGTGCGTGCCTGCACAGGCTGCCGCATCCGTCCTCGCCAATACAGCGCTGTCTGCGGAGTTCAAGGCTGTTCCACATGTATCAACGGCTGCAGTGTACTTGGCGCTCGACGAAGCAAAGCTCTCGCGACCCCTCGATGCATCCGGCTACATGGTGCCAAGGGCAGAGGGGCGGGCGTTCGCGTCCTCCTGGGCATCGACGAAATGGGAAGGTCGCGCTCCGACGGGCCGTTGTTTGGTGCGCGTGTCTCTCGGGGGAGCCCGTGACCCGGAACTGGTAGTCAATTCGAGCGAAGCGGACCTCGGAGACCTTGCACGCCAAGAACTCGAGCGAATGATCGGTCCCGTCGGCACGCCGCTCTTCGTGCGCGCATTCAAGCACGTGCGTCCTCAGCCTGTTGTAGGGCACCTTGCGCGACTTGCTCGCGTCGAGAGCCGTTTGGCCGAATTGCCTGGGCTCTTGTTGGCTAGTGCAGCACTGGGCGGAGTCGGTATCCCAGACTGCATTCGTCGCGCCCAGAGCGCCGCAGTGAATATCCTTAAGTATCTCGGTTAACGGCAGCTCGAAAATGGGCCACCTGACCGACGGGGGTCAGAATTCCGGGGACCCTGCGGGCGACATCGGTAGGATTTGCTATCCTCGCGCCCGTTCTTCCGACGTCGTCTAAAGGCAGGACAAGGGACTTTGAATCCCTGAATCATGGTTCGAATCCATGCGCCGGAACCAATCAACTGGGGTGTTGTCAGATAAGCGAAGTGACAGGTCGCGCTTGCGCATAAGGACGAGGCGTCGCCAGGTCATTCGATGTACCCTCCATGGTCACCATGCCGCTCGACGAAAGTACCGAACGCCGCTTCGTCGAGCGATTGCAGAAACATGATGAGCGAGCTTTTAACGAACTCGTGGAAGCCTACAGCCCACGAGTTTATCGCCTGGTCGCGCGAATGCTGGGACGACGTGAAGACGCCGAGGATATGGCGCAGGAAGTGTTCGTACAAGTATTCAAGGGCATTGGCCAGTTTCGCGGGGATTCAAAGCTTGGAACTTGGATTTATCGCGTCGCGATAAATCTGTGCAAAAATCGCTCTAAGTATCTGTCGCGACGCCAGGATGACAAGCAGGACGCACTCGATGCAGTCGCGGATCGCCAACCTTTGCACCAGGCCAAAGGCGTAACATCGGGACAAATCAATCGTCCCGATCACATGGTTGAAGGCATGCAAATTGAGGCGATAATGCGCAAATGCATTGCCGAACTCGACCCGGATTTTCGTGAGGCCCTGATTTTGCGCGACGTAGAAAATCTAAGCTATGAAGAAATCATAGACATTACGGGTGTCGCAGAGGGCACCGTAAAAAGCCGAATTCACCGCGCGCGCGCATTACTCAAACAGCGCGTTGCGCTGGCACTTGGGGAACCCTTGCCATGACAGATATGCCCAGTTCAGCCGACGACAGCAAGCGCGGCACAGACCCCGATATCGATCCGAGCGAAGATGCCCGGCTGCGCAATTTGCTGCGCGGCGCGCTGGATGCCGTGCCCGAAGAGTCTCCGGACGTTCTGCGTGGCGTTCAACGTAAGCTTCGCGAACGCAGCGGCGGCAAATTCTACGCCGATGGTTGGAGCACGACTCGTTACGCGCCGATTTCGACCTTCTTCGTCACGAGTCTCATGATGCTTTCGTTCATGGTCTTCATTTATTTTGTCATACACCCACTCTCAGGTTCACCTGAGATGGTCAAAAGCGTGCCGACCCCAGTTCAGATCGTTCCGAATCGCTGACGCTACTGGACCCAACGCGCAACTACGCACGTAATATTATCCGGGCCGCCCCGATCGTTGGCTGCTCCAATGAGGCGTTGCGCAATTTCGGCTAAGTCCGCTGTCGAATGCGCGATGTCTAGTATCTGCGGATCGGCGACGGGCCCGCATAATCCGTCGCTGCACAGTAACAACAAGTCATTGGTTTCCGGCTGTTCGAACCGGGTGTCCACCTTGACGGTGTCCTTCATTCCGAGCGCTCGCACGATGACATTCTTGTGGGGAAAATTGGCGATTTCTTCCTCAGTCAGTCGCTTCATTTTCTTGTAATCGTTGAGTAAAGAATGGTCCTCGGTCAGTTGCTCGATGCGACTGTCTCGAATGCGATAACAGCGGCTATCACCCACGTGAGCGACGAAGAAACCGTCCTCGACGGCAAATAGCGTGGCGACCGTGGTCCCCATTCCACGCTGCTTGGAATTGCGCTGGGCTTGTTCGAAAATCCGCAGATTGCAGAGTTTGATTCCGGTAATGAGTCGGTTCTCTTCGTAGCCCTTGGCGCGGTCCATTTTGTAGGGCCAGGTACGTTCCGGATCGTCGGACGTAGATGCAAAGAATTCTTGGAGAGTATCAATCGCCATCTTCGACGCGACTTCGCCGGACGCGTGACCCCCCATGCCGTCGGCTACTATATAGAGGCCAAACTCCGGAAAAATAGCGAAGTTGTCTTCGTTGTGATTGCGTTTTCGCCCAACGTCGGTCTGGCCAGCAACTTCAATGCGCAGAGGGGAGTTCACGATGGATCAGCTCGGGGCGGTAGGAGTTACACCGGCTCAGAGATCGTGCAAAGTCTCGACGTTCATCGGGTCCGTTGTCAATCGAACATCGACTTTAGTTGTAAACGCGCAACTACGCGCCCGGCCCGGCCGACCGCTAGGCTTTTTGCACGAGCGTCGTTTCTGGAAAGCGATAACTCGCCGTCGCCCATCAATAGCCCACGTCCGTGGTTCGCTTTCCGGAGGTATCTGCCAGGCGTTCCGGCTCCCGGCCGAGAACGGCCGTTGCTTCGCGATACCGGCCCTCACTGTAAATCAGCAAGCGAACCCGCTCACCCACGGTGCGGCGGCGCAGTAGTTCCTCAAAGGCATGGGTCGAGGTGACGGCTACGCCGTCGATCGCGACCAACAAATCCGAAGAGGCCAAGTCCTTGCCTGCGCGCAGTCCAAGCGCTGCCACTGGGCCTCGCGCATCTACGGCATTGATTCGTACCGCCTTGAGCGCTCCGGCATCTGCTTCCGCAACTTGCAGGCCAATCCACGGCGCAGGCATGGCCGTGCCTTCCGGAACGTTGCGCAAGAACTCCTTGAGCATCGAAACAGGAATCGCATAGGGCACAGGACGACACTCGCCATTCGGATTGGGTTGACAGGCCTGCGATACCATTGCGAGCACGTCACCATTGCCATCCACTAACACGGATCCAAATTCGAAAGATCTCGGCACGATGCTCAGCGTGAACACGTCGCGCAACGTAAAGCCATCACCGCCTGTTAGAGTTTCACGGCGCAACGGCCCCGCAGCAGCAAGCGCGGTTGCGTTGGCTTGGTTGCCGCGAAGCCACCGCGGGCGGGCAGTGGGATCATCCGCGGCCAATCGTGAAGCGCGAAGACCCTTATTGAAACGGCTGTCCTCAGGAGCCAAAAGCGCCACATTCAAGCCTCGATTCGATGCGGCCATTCGGAGCCTTTTTTCCGCGCCCGTCGAGTAAATCGCAGACAGCGAATTTCCATTTCCCAATTGAGACAGGGTCGTCAAGATTCGACCATCCCCGGCTAGCACTAGACCGACCGACACCGGACGCTTCGCCTGTTGCACGACCACCAATCCCTGCCTAAGATTCGCAATGTCCAATGCCTGGGGCGTTGGCGATTTTGCCTCAGGCGGTGTCGCAGGTTTAGGCGGGGCGATCGTCGCCGTTGCGGGTATAGCTGGTTTGGGCGGCGCGCTCGCTGCTAATGCGGGTGGCGCAACTGGACGCGGGTTTGCTGGTGTTGCGGGGCCGTTGGCCTTGTTCGTTTGGGCATGTCCCAGATGTGGAACACCAAAGGACAACAACAACCCCATCACAAAGGTGCCGGCAATTTGACGGTAGGTCACCCGCCAAGTCTAGCGCCAAGTCAGCGCGAAAGACCACTGTGCTCGGTTAAGCCCTATGAAAAGCTCAGATTTCTCGGCCTGTTGGCGCCCATGCCCCCGCCCTGGCGGGCGGAGTACGCTAGTGCCGCGATTCGTCAGAATTGATGGGTCCTTCGGACCGGCCGCTATGCGACCATCGCGGCACTGTCATCATTTTCTTTGAGCGCGACGCCTAGAAGTGGTTGAAGGACCGTTCGCCCAAACGCAAAATCGCTCCGCTATTTTCTAGTACATCGATTCAGGAGAATCGATGTACTAGGTTGCCTGTCAGCGTGTCGCTGGCAAAGACCCAACACAGACTATTTGTTGCCGTAAGTCCTGGACTTGAGCCCTGGCTCGCTCTTGAATTACAAGAGTTGAATCTCCAGGGTTCGGTTGTACCTGGCGGCATCGAGCTGCGGGCCTCTGCTGAAAAGCTTTGGCGTCTGCACCACCAGTGCCGACTGGCCGAGAACATTCGCGTCCGCCTGCGATCATTTCGCGCGCGCCATTTTACTGATCTGTGTGCAGGATTGACTCGACTGCCATGGCACGCTTACTTGAATCCAAGTTTGAGTCTCAAGGTGCAAGTCACCTGCCATCGCTCGCGCTTGTGGCATTCAGGGGCGGTAGCCGAGCGCACTCGCGATGTCATCAGTCGACGTTTGGGAATTTCTCAACCTGAAACCGCCGGGAATCAGCAGACCGTATTCGTAAGAATTGCGGGTGATATAGTGCAGGCCAGCGTGGATGCCTCAGGTGAACTCTTGCACAGACGTGGACGTCGCACGGCTATCGGAGCCGCTCCGCTGCGCGAGACACTGGCGGCAGCGATGGTTCGCATGCTCATCCGAGAGCGTAAGAACTCAAAGCTCGTGCTTTGGGATCCGTTTTGCGGCTCAGGATGTCTGCCCATCGAGTGGGTCGAAGCCCAACTAGGATTGGACGCCGGGCGAAATCGAAGTTTTGCATTCGAAGCCTGGCCGATCCACGACTCCGCATCATACGTTGCATGGGTTCAAAGCCGCGCACCGGTTGCAAGCCAGGTAGTTCGAGCTTACGGATCAGACGCTGACGAAGCCATACTTGTGGCGGCTCAAGCAAACGCCTGCCGTTCAACGATCGAATCCCATTGTACGTGGCTTCGCGGTGATTTCGAGGCCGTTGCCGATACGATTCCACCCGATGCGGCAATTCTCACCAACCCGCCGTACGGGGTTCGATCGGGAAACCTGCGCAGCTATTCACACATTCTCGAGCGATTCGAGGCCTTACTGTCACGTCGCACCGACTTACGTCCGGTGGTTGCTTTATTGCCCGAACCCCTGCAGCCCTGGCAGCCCCGTCTCCCTTGGCAGTGCTTGGCGCAATTCCACAATGGTGGGTTGCGCGTGCAGACATTGCGCCTTGACTAGAAAACGGCCTCGCGTGATGTTTTTTTCAAATATTCGGGCGATGCACGATAGAGTGGCAAGGCGTGATTTATGGATTGGTCCGAAGCATACTCGTAGCGCTGATCGGGTTGACCAGCCTCGGTTGCCGCTTAATGCCGGACAATAGGGATAATGGCTCGAACAAGCCTGCAGCAGCAAATACACGACCCTACATAATCGATGAGTTCCATCGCGTTCGTCTGGATTGGCCCGGTGAAGGTTGGCAATTGCTCGACCGCAGTGACAAGAATGCCACGTTTTCTGGTTCGCGGGTATCCGCCTACGACACCGAGCAGGGGCTGACAGGCAACATATTCGTCGCACACGCTCCGCAAGCTTCATTGTCAGTCTACGTAGAAGATTGGCTGCAACGACTGACTTACTTGAACAAGGTTGTCTTTGCACGTACCGCGATTCAGTTTCAAAAGTACCCCGCTGAAGTCATTGACGTGAGCGGGATCTATTTAGGTCAGCCTGCACGCCTTCGGTGCGTTATGTTCTTTCATCAAAATTACGTATACCGATTGTTAGTGCGGGGTCCCGCCGAAAAGTTCGACCAAACCAGAGCGCAGCGATTCTTCGATAGTTTCACATTACTGCCGGGCAAGGTGCAGGAGCCCAACAACGCCAGTGAAATGGGAGCAAGGGTGGGAGTTGGTTGGAGAGTAAAGGGCGGAAAATACGAGAATGCTATCACCGGACTTAGCGTGGCGGCTCCACCCAACTGGCAATTGCTAGTCGGCGCCGAATTGCGCGAGTTCAGCCCTGGTTCGGATGTTGCGCTGGTCCGCGACGATCCAGATGCGTCATTGTCAATTCGAGTCAAGCTGCGGCAGAAGCGTCGGGTAGGTGAAACATTGTCCGAGCATCAGAAGGCCCATAGCCGGAACCTTCGCGTTAGCCTCGTCACTGATAGACTCGAACTGAAGTTGTTCGGGTCACGGCACGTCTTTCAATTGGGGCGAACCGATTTTGGAAACCTCTACGCGTATGGCAATGTCGTACAGGGCGATCGGGACCTCGAGCTAATCATTGGCTATTCTGAGCTGTATCAGGAGACTGCTCCTCGATTGGTTGACGAAGTTACGTCCCGTATTGAACTATTGTCTCAAGACAATCGCAAGGCTTTGGGGCAGGAACTCCTCACCGCCGAGTCCGCTCAACAACTAGTTGGACGTGATATCTCCATTCGAAGCGGCTGCTTCCGCCACTATTCCAGGTGTTTCAGCTGGTGCAAACCCGATGGCTTTTGGGAAATGGTCGTCGGACGCGAGGCTCAAAAGGGCGACGATCGACTGATCATGACGGCAAGAGATGTTCAATCTGAATCGTTGATTCGCATTTACGCGCAATCTAGTGATCAAAGCGGGGCCAGCCTGTTTCAACGTCTAGCCAAGGAGTTGCAGTTGCAGTTAGGACCCCAGCAAGAGCGAAAGCTGTCCGGCAATGCCATGCAATTTGCCGAGGGCTTGGCTCGGGGTGATGGGGAAAGTCGCTCCGCGGCGTTGGCTGTCGTCGAATATCAGAACAGCGAACTGGGCATTTTGGTCACTTGTTCCTCGGATTTGGCTCGATGCCAGCCGGACTTGAGCTCGGCCGTCAATTCGTTCAAGTTGGACGATTGCAAAAGCGCCGTCGAAACGACGGATAGCGGTTTCACTGATCTGCGATTTGGATTGTCTCAGCGGTTGCCCGGCGGCTTTCGATTGCAGTCGCGCGGTGAGGCATTCGGCGAGTCGGGTCAGCGGGTACTTTGGGCATCCGCCAACGGCAGCTTGACTATGGTAATGCTAGTCCCTCGCGATTCATCGGGAAGCGCTGCCGATTTTCTCGAGGCTGTCGAACTTGCGGCGCAGACCAGCGTTCCCCCCGCATTGTTGCGCCAGCGTCGAACTTCGGTGATGAACGTAAAAGACGAGCCTGCGCAGCGGACAAGCTACATTGGATTGAACTATCGATTTGAGACCTTGGTGCTCAAGCACAAGCAATTGCTCCTGGCCTGGATATTTGCGGGACGCACCGAGGACAAGCTGGCCGAGATTGTTTCCGGACTAGATTGGCTTGACTGAGTGCGCGCGTTCTACCCGCCGTACGCCCGAAGTGCTGCCTACTATCAGCATGTCCGTGCGCGCTACGAATAGTCCCGTTTCGACGACTCCGGGGATACCGTGCAAGTCGGAGTCGAGCTGCGCCGGACTCTCGATAGCGCCCACATTTACGTCATAGATTACGTTGCCGCCGTCCGTGAGCCAGGGTTTGCCCTCGAACTCTCGGAGCGTTACTCGACCGTACTTGCGAAGCTCGTGAGCCGTAGATGCATGACCGAAGACGACGACTTCAACAGGCACGGGCGAGCGGCGACCAAGCCGCGGGCTGAGCTTTGTCTCGTCTACGATGATGATATTGTAGCGAGAGTTCGCATTGACTATCTTTTCACGCAAGTGACAACCGCCGCCACCCTTAATCAAATCCAGATCCTCACTGACTTCATCGGCGCCATCGACGCACAAGTCGATGTTCCAGGGCCCACTATCCTCTAACAATGGAATATCGAGATCGAGCGCCTGCCGACGACTTTGCTCGCTCGTTGCGACGCAAGTAAAGCGTTTACCGGCGCGTAAGACTTCCGCTACACCGTCGATAAATATGGACGCCGTCGAACCCGATCCGAGTCCTAGGACAGCCTGCTCGGGCAGGTGGTCCAGGGCTGCTAATGCAGCCCGGCGTTTGGCAGGCAGAATGTCCATTTAGTTCTCACTTGTATGACCGAGTACACGGACCGCGATGAAATCGAGGCCTAATTGGGTTTTACGAAGGCGCTGTAAATTGCGCGCAACGCGCGTTCGAAATCCTCAGGCACCACGCCAACGATGATGTTGAGCTCGGATGCGCCTTGGTTAATTACGCGCACGTTGACATTCGCGTCACGCAGCGCCGCGAATACCTTTGCAGCAATACCAATCGAGTGCGTCATGCCCTCGCCGACGACAGCGATTAATGCCAGCTCGCCTTCGAGTGTGACGCTGTCCGGCTGGAGGACTCGGCGAATCTCGTCAAGAACGGACTCCGAACAGTCCTGAAGGTACTTGGACTCGACGATGATGTTGATACCGTCGATGCTAGAAGGACAGTGTTCGACACTGATGCCGCGACCTTCCATGATACCGAGTAATCGATAAGCGAAGCCCAGTTCCTTGTTCATCAGACTCTTTTCGATGCAGATCATCGAAAAGCCCTTCTTTCCAGCGATTCCAGCGATCTCGGTTGTCTTGATGACGTCTTCGCCGAGCTTGGCCACAATGCGCGTCCCGGGGTGCTGCGGGTTATTAGTATTCTTTATGCAAATGGGGATGCTGGCCTCGATGACCGGTACAATTGCTTCATCGTGAAATACATTCGCTCCCATGTAGGAGAGCTCGCGTATTTCTCGGTACGTAACCTCTTGCATCGGATTTGGATTCGTCACGATGCGTGGATCCGCCATCAGGAAACCCGACACGTCGGTCCAATTTTCGTATAGCTCAGCATTGATTGAGCGAGCCACAATCGCTCCCGAGATATCCGAGCCACCGCGCGAAAAGGTCTTGACATTGCCCTGCCGGTCACGACCGTAAAACCCGGGGACTACGTAGGTACGGTCCAAGTCCGCCAAGCGTGCTCCGAGTGCCGCATAGGTTATGGGGTCCACAATCCCCGTGGGCAATATGGTTATATACTCCTGCGGATCGATGAATTCGGCGTCCAGGTAGGCGGCGAACAACAGCCCATTGAAGTATTCCCCGCGTGATGCCGCATAGTCTCGCGTAGTCCCACGTTTGAGCTGATCGAACAGTGCATCGAATCTTCGGTCCAAGTCGGTTACCAGCGAAAGCTCTCGAGCAATATCCAAGTAGCGCGTGCGAATTTCCTCGAATGGCTGGGAGAAATTGGCCTTAACCGCTGCCATATCGTGGCAAACGTACAATAGATCGGTGATCTTTGCCTCGCTCTTCGCACGCTTGCCGGGTGCCGAAGGCACTATTACGCGCCGTCTATCGTCGCCTTCGAGTATGGTACGCACCCTACGGAACTGGCCGGCGTCCGCAACACTCGTGCCACCAAACTTGCACACCACACGGGACATTCTTTGCTCCTTGAAGCCGCTCCTTAGCGGATCTGGTCCGGCCACATAGCAGTGTGGGGGCCTGGATTCCAGCCGAACAGGGTATTACTCTAGGCTCATGCAATCCAAGCCTGCTTTTCCGATAATCCCCGTGTAAACTCCAGGGACGATGAAACCAGGCCCAGCGTATTGCGTGTTGGTGGCGGCCTTGGCAGCGATAGCTTGCCATCGAGTTCAAAGTGGCCCAGCGGTCGCGCCGTCTCAGTCGCTGCCGGCCACGGTACAGGCCGCGCACGTTACTAACGAGTCCTTTGGCAGGGCCGTCCATGCAATCCTCTACTCGACCCAGGTGAGCGGCAAACGTCTGAGTTTGCTTGCCGGTGTAGTCCAGCAGCAATTGAATCGTGCGGCGAGACGCTTCGAGACCAGCCACCGGGCAGAAGGGTTGGCTTCAGTGCGCGGTGCCTTGCTTCTAGTTCGAGCCGGCGAGTCGCGGGACAGCATGTGGCAAAATGGAAGCGCGGCGTTGGAAGCCGCTGCCAATGAGATCGCGCGCGGTGGCAATGAGGGTCAGGCCTACGCTCTTTACACCTTGTTGCAGAAATCCCAGGCAAAGAGCAGCTCGCTCGATGAGGCGCGACGGCACCTCGAGGCAATTCGAGCCTTCGATGGTCACAATCGAAATCACGGGCCTGTAGAAACCGCCGGTAATCTTCAGCGAGTAGCGACACACCGAGCGTTACTGGATCCATCCGCTGAATCGCTCAATTCAGCCAGCACAGCCACGCTCAGCTGGATTAGAACTGCCTTGCATTCGGACGTCACAGAGCGATTCGCCGAAGCATCGTTCGATCGTGAAGAAGCTGTGGAAGCGTTTCGAGCAATTCGCTCGGGAGCCGCTACGATTGCGGCTATTTTCCTGCGACATGGTGACCCCCTCGCCGCCCTCGAATTCTTGGAACAGAACGACTTGGGACGCGTAATACCGGCACCTTTGCGTGATCGACTCGAGCATGCTGCCATGGGCGGCGATGTTCAAGCCTATCATGACCTGTTCCGTTTGTTCGAATCGGCCACCGAAGCTGAGGAGCCCGAAACCGCTATCGATTCTGACATCGCCGCGGGCGCAGCATTTGGCGTCGCGGTCGAGTTATATCGTCGCGCTCCGGAAAGCGTGTCAGCGGCTGGTCCTCTAGCTACATTGCTCATTGAGTATGGAATGGCAGAGACGGTGCCGTATATCTTGATTCCTGCACTGGGCAAGAATCCCAACGCGGATGCTCTGGCTTTTGCATTAGAAATAGTCGAGCATGCAATGGTCGCCTGCGGTCAGGTGTCGGAGGTCGAGGGGGCCAGGCAATTGTATCAAGGCGCTGGCCCGATTGTGTCGATGGCGGAGCAGCCCCGTCTTTTGCCGCGATTCCAGGTCAAAGTGGCGCGCTTGCGATTTCTGCTCGGCGCAATCGAAACCCGCGAAGGCAACCTAACGCCCGCTCAAGCGCTCTTGCGACAAGCGGCCAAGGGACAATCTAACCTTGAAACTTGGTCGCTTCTGGCACAAGTCGAACGCCAGCTAGGAGATGTCGCCTCTGCATTGGACTCTTTGGCTCGCCAAGTTGAGGTTTGCCGCGAAAAGGCCAATTTGTATTCGGAAGCGGAAGCCTTGGTGAGCACTTACGAATTGGAGCAGCAAAGAGGGCAACCTCAGGCGGCGGCTGCGGCCTTGGAGCGCGCATTGAAGCGAGCCCTTGACGCGCGCCAATCGGCACGAACACCCGCAGAGCAGTCTCACGCAGAACGCACCTTGGCAAGAGTACTGGAACTATTTGGCGATCAGATAGGCGCGGTGCGCGCATTGAACCGCGCTCTCGACGCCTCCCGTTCAGATTCAGGACAATTCACGGCCAGTGTGCTTGAAACCAGTAGAATGGCGTTGACACACGGTGATCTCAATTCAGCAAAGGTAGCCGTTCGCGAAGCCAAGCTGGGCGGACTCATGCCAGAAGATGAAGTCTACATCGGCACTTGGCTGCGAATTCTCGAGCGGCAAAAGCACGATGTTGGAGACGGGACTGTCGAAGACGCCCTGGGGAATTTGGACGAAATATCGATGTGGCCAGCCCGACTGCGTGCGTGGACTTTGGGACAAATTGAGGCAAAAACTTTGTCGGACTCGGCTGCAACACCCGCCCAGCGTACCGAAGCATTGTTCTACCGAGCCATGCAATCGCGCATAGATGGCAATAGCAGCGAATTTAGCCAGCTCTTGGAACAGGTAGTCAAAAGCCCAAGCGTCGAATTGGTGGAGTTAACCATTGCACGGGATCTGCTGCGCGCGGCAACCGCGCAACCGGCGCCCAAGCTACCATCCGATGTTGCTCTGCCCTAGCGGACAAATATCTTGAGTTGGCGCCCCGCGAGCCAACACGGCAAACATTCCCGGGAACAAAACTTCCCGATTACTTTGGACCAAGAATTTTGGTCGCCAGGTATTCGCCAAATTCACTGGAGAGCAAACGCTGGACGGCCATGTCTTTTTCGTGACGTTCTGCGTCGTTGGTATACTGAAATTCGATTCCCATGCCCGGTGGATTTGCAGGACTGGAATTGTGCACCGGGTTGGTCCAGATGACGCGGCCTCGAAGTCGCAGCGGCTCGGTCATGTTTGGAATCGTCAGCGCGAAGATGAACTCTGTACCCACTTCGAGCGGGCGAGTCGTGCCGATGAACGTGCCGCCACGCGATATGTTCTTCGTGTAATCGGCGAAGAATGTGTTGATGCGCTTGTACTCAACCTTTAATTCGATGGGCACCCGGGCCTCTTGGCGACGATTATCCTCTTTCTTCTCAGACATCCGTCACCTACGATAGCCGCCGGAGCCCATCTGGCCAAGTAGGTCGTTTTTGGAATCCCTGGGCCGCTCGTCTGGGGCGCCGAGTAACCGAGAAACGCGCAGATATCGTGCCGCCGTGGCCAAAACCACCGAACGGCTCCAGGGGCCGCGGTTCGTGCTAAGCCCACCCTGCCTGCGTGCGCGACCCTTATGAGCTCTTGGGCGTCTCGCGTGATGCGAATGACGCGGAAATACGTAGCGCCTTTCGGCGATTGGCGGCACTGCATCATCCCGACAAGAATCCGGATGACAGTGATGCGCAGCAGCGCTTCGCCGACCTCAATCGGGCGTATCAAATTCTCAGCGATGATCAGAAGCGCGCCGCGTGGGATCGCTATGGCGATGCCGCGTTTCGCCCCGGAGGCTTCGATGGATCGGGAGCCGCGTTTACGAATTTTTCGGATATCGAGGATGCCCTGAGAGGCATGCTTGACACGTTCGGCATTCGGCGTGGACCGAAAAATGCCGTTAAGGTCAAGATTAGCCTGAGCTTCGAGGAAGCAATTGGCGGCTGCAAGAAGGCCGTTTCGTACGATGTCAAACAGCTATGTGCTCGTTGTGCGGGTAGCGGCGGCGAACCCGGAGCGGCCACAACTCAGTGCGGTGTATGTGAAGGCCGTGGCAAACTGCGCCCGGTCATCTCGTTGATACCGCTGCAAAGAGATCGAGTCTGTACCGCGTGCCACGGAACTGGACTACGCGCGGTCCGCCCGTGCACGACCTGCCGTGGCGACGGGCTCATCGGCCTTCGACGTACCCTAGACGTAAATCTACCCGCTGGGGTCGATTCCGGTTACAAGCGCACGCTGAAGGGTGAAGGAAATCGGGCAAATCCTGGGGAGTCCGCCGGTCCGCTGATTGTCGAGGTCGAGGTCCGCGAGCACGACTTTTTTACTCGCGACGGCGACAACCTGCATTGTCGCGTGCCCGTCACGTTCGCGCAGGCTGCCCTCGGTACTGAAATCGAGGTAAGAACCATTGATGGTCGGGCCATGCTGCGAGTGCCCCCAGGCATGCAGCCGAACACCGTGCTGCGGATGCGTGGAAAGGGTGCTCCGCGGGCGCATCGAGCAGGACGCGGGGACCAATTGGTCGAGGTCGCTGTCGAGGTTCCGACGCAATTGACCGATCGCGCTCAAAAACTAGTGCTTGAGTTGTCAGAGGAGCTGCTGCAACAAAAGCCCAATCTTACCCGAAACTGGAAGGATCGCATCCGGGATCGCCTGAGATGATGGTAGAGGTCGAGCTATGAAAGAACGTCGCATTGGAGTCCTGGGTGCCGGAAGTATGGGCGCAGCAATCATGCGCGGACTGCTCACGGCAAGATATGTGAAGCCCGAAGCACTGTGTGCCAGCGATGTAAGTAGCGACCGTCTTTCAAAGCTGAAGGATGAACTTCAGATCGTCACCACCAATAGTAACCAGGAATTGGTGAGATTTGCTGATGTAGTCGTGCTTGCTGTGAAACCTCAAACAGTGGTTTCAGTGCTCAGCGAAATTGGCGACGCCTGGCAGAAAGACACACTGGTTCTGAGCATTTTGGCTGGGGTGTCGACGGCGACCCTGGAAGCGAGCTTGCCAACTGTGGTGCGGGTGATAAGGGCCATGCCGAATACGGCCGCCGTCGTGCTCGAGTCCGCAACGGCCGTGACGCGTGGAACTCGGGCCGCCGCGGACGATATCGCGACGGCGCTGACACTTTTCGGGTGCATTGGTAAGGCGGTCGAAGTGCCCGAGTCCATGATGGACGCCGTCACGGGACTGAGCGGCAGTGGGCCCGCGTTCGTGCTTCTCGCAATCGAGGCGATGGCGGATGGCGCTGTGCGCGTCGGGATGCCTCGAGCAATGGCGCTGGAGCTTGCTGCTCAAACATTCGCTGGAACGGCGCGATTGCTGCTTCAATCTGGAGAACATCCGGCAGTCTTGAAGGACCGAGTAACGAGTCCGGCTGGAACGACAATAGCCGGATTGATGGAACTAGAAGCGGCCGGCGTCAGACATGCGTTTGCGAAAGCGGTTGCGCGCGCTGCGGAACGTGCTGGGCAATTGGGTCGAGGTCCTCGCCCCGACGAACGCACCGGCGACTGAAGCTGCACCTGATGGTGTCTGCCTCCTACTCAAGGCAGACGCGAATATTCCGATTGACTCGATACGCGCGGTGCTGACGGTGGCGCTTGCGTCAATATGCAGACTGATGCCACTCATTGCGGCACTTGCGCCACCAGTTGCCCAAGCGGAGTGTGCACGGCCGGCGTGTGTCAGAAGGTAAAAGACTGCTTTACCAAGACCATTGTCACCAATCCCTTGTTTGCGGACTTCGAATCCTATGATGGAACGACCGCCGCGGCGAACTGGGGCTGGGCCTTCAATGCGCCCGCGGGAACGGCCGGCGCGGTGTATGCGGGCTTTTACAATTCC
>PMCK01000600.1 GCA_003154095.1 Myxococcales bacterium
CCTTATAGCACCAAGAGCCATTTTCACGAACAAAGCAAGATTCGATCGGGCTACAAATCGGAAATTCTCATTTGATTTCATGGCGGTCCCGAGAGGAGTCGATCCTCCGACCTTCGGTTTAGGAAACCGCTGCTCTGTCCTCTGAGCTACGAGGGCGGGACGGGAAAGATGCTTGATTGATTGGCTGATGCCAGATGAATCGTAGCTCGCCGCTACTAATCTCGGGTCTGGCAGTGCGCCGGCCGGGATAGTTAGCGTCTTACTCGTCGAGTGCAAATAACGTTCATGGGCGGCTAGGTCTGAGTGGGCTGTCAACTTCTGGGCCTGTTGGGCATTTCGGCCAATATCCGCCAATGATCGGCCGAATTTCCTTCGCTAGCAGTGGAAGTCGACTGGGCGGGCACACTCCGTTTCCGCGAACAGTTGCTTCCAGAGCGCGGAGTCCTTCGCCGGCATAGTGGCGACTGGGACAGCCTTCGCCCACACGATTGCGGACGCAGAGGCGGGGACGCGGCAAGTCGAGTTTCCACAACTGGTCCGGTGGAACGAGAACGGCTTTGGCGAAACGTCTATCCGAAGACGACGCCGCTTACGCAAGACATTGATTTCGATTTCCTCGCCAGGCGGATCAGTTTTCCGCAATGTCGGCGGCCCAGTTACTTATAGTATCGCTTATGTCACGCAGCTCAGGGTTATCCATTGGATTGAGGCACGCGAGAGGAAGCAACAACTCGGGAAACTCTGTGATCGAATCACTTACCTTGTATCTTGCAAAGGTTAAGATGAAACCAAGAATTGCGATTGAGTCGCCCGCGGCAGAAAGTAGGTGAATTTGCGCTCCGTTTGGACTCCAGCGCTGGCCTGCTTTCGGAACTAACGTGAAGGGGCTTGCGCGTGCCGTCATAGCGGCCATGTTAGAAGAATCCGTAAGGATGCGACCCGACGGTTTAGAGTCAAGTCAGCGGACCCCAGTTCGCCTCACTGGCGCTGACATAGGGCTGAATTTGCCTAAATCTAGGGAGATTTGCATTGGATGTTCACTGAGAACCAACGACAGCAAGATTCGAGGCATGGGTCACGTTCGGACCTACAAAGCAGGTCGAAGTCGCTCGATCTGTTTATGAATGTCGAGCAATCCAATGAGGAATTCTGGTCGACGATCGCGAAGTTGCCAGACGGCCTTAGGTAGTTGGTTGCTTTGGGGGGGGAACACATGGGTGCTCAGACCATTCGACTACTTTTAGTTGAGGACAATCCAAAAGATGCCCGCCTCGTCCGCGATCTGTTGCACGAAGATCCCGGCACCTCTATCCACCAAGTAGATCGGTTAGCCGCCGCGACCGAGCACCTCGCCGGGCACGAGATTGATATCGTGTTGCTCAATCTGGGGCTGGCTGACAGCCAGGGGCTCGACACACTACGCAGCGTGACAATGGCCGCTCCTCGAGTGCCAGTGGTCGTCTTCACGGGTCGCAATGATGACGTGATGGGGCGGGTCGCCGTTCGTGAGGGCGCCCAAGATTACCTGCCTAAGGGAAGCATGATCGACGGCGCACTCATGCGCACAATCCACCACGCGATTGAGCGTGGTGAAAATCGGGCAAAGCTGAGCAATTTGAGCCAAATTCAGCGCGCCACTCGGAACGTGAGCCGCCTCATCTTGCGGCAGAGGGATCCGCAACGACTGATCGAACAGACCTGTGAGCTGTTAGTCGAGGCACGCGGCTACCGGGGCGCGTGGATCGCGCTGACCGACGAAAATGGTTCTTGCTGGGCCGTGGGTTCCGCGGGCTCCGACGATGCCTCGGGTCCGTTTGCCCAAGCGATCAAGCTAGGAGCACTGCCCTCCTGTTGTATGATTGCCGACGCCGCAAACGAGGGTCGGACCTTTTCTAGAACAGTGACTTGTGGCGACTGCCTTCTAGCGAAAACCGTCTGTCGCGACATGAGCGCGGTGACATTGATTCGCCACGACGAAAAACGCTACGGATTTCTTGGTATCGCAATGCCCAAGGGCTTTGAATTCGACGCGGAACTTCCTGTCGAAGTGGCGGGCGAACTTGGCTTCGCTTTGCACGACATCGAACTGCACGACCAGAGCATCAGCTCGAAAGAGGCGTTTCGTGAAAGCGAGAAGCAGCTGAAAGTGGCTGAAACCGCGCTCCAACGATCGGAAGCAACATTTCGCGCTGTTTTTCAATCCATTACCGATGGAATAGTTCTCACAGATGCGCGGACTAAGAGGTTTGTGCTCGCCAATCGAGCCATTTGCGAAATGCTCGGCTACAACGAAGAGGAGATGCTTCAACTGACCGTGGCCGACATATATTCCGAGGCGGCGCTGCCGACAATAGAATTGGACATTGGCCGAGTACTAGCAGGGGAGAAAAGTCGGCCGGAAATACTGGCGGTGCGACGCAAAGATGGGTCTGTGTTTCGTGCCGAAGTGAGTAGTGCACATGCTACCGATCTTGGGCGCGATATCCTCGTCGGTTGCTTTCGCGACGTAACCGAAAGGACGAGTCTGCAGGCAAGTCTAGCCCAAGCGGATCGACTCGCCAGCGTAGGTATGCTTGCGGCTGGGGTGGCCCACGAGATCAACAACCC
>PMCK01000412.1:0-17677 GCA_003154095.1 Myxococcales bacterium
GCAGTCAGAATCAAGGTATTGCGCATAGTGACCCTCTCGCTTTGACGGCGGAACGACGGAAAGATTCAATCTCGAATGATCTTACTAAATATCCCGACGCCGCATTATTGGCAAGATACGCGAGAAGCTACTGACCTGTCCGGACGGAAGTCCGAGGCCGCGACCTACTCACTATCGCCGTCCATGGCCAACAGGCCCTCGTCGTGAAAATCGAGCAAGATGCCGAGTGTCTCGACTTTGGACAGGTGAGACACATCCAATAGCTCTTCAATTGTCGTTTTGCCAACAATTCGCGAAGCCAAGAACATGTGAGTGGGACTGATTGAAGTACTGCTGCTCGACGGTCGCTGCCGCAGGCTTATGACGGCATCTTGCCCGCCCATTGCATTGAGCAATATGGGGAGGATAACTTCGCTTGCATCTGCAACTAGAGCTGCCGCTTGCTGCGAGTCTTCTCCTCGAGTCAATTTCAAAGCGGCTCGCGCTTTGACCAGAGCGAGGCCATTGTCACCGAATCCAAGTGCCTTCTGGACGTCATCGAGAATTGACCGCGCTAGCTCCGAACGCGCTTGAACTGTGGGTTCGGGCAGGGCTGCACCCCCATCGGGTGTGTCAACGATGTCAGGAATACTGGATTGGCGCGGTTGCCTTGCGTCAATTGGCTTACGAATGCGCGACGACCCAATGTGAGCCGGTTCAACGCTGACTTCTGCGAACTGCACGGGAGAGCGTAGTCGCGCCGGAACCGGCTTGATCTTTTGAGGTGCTGGAGGAAGTTTCGAATCGAGCGGCGCGGGTGAGTTTCGGCTGAGTGAGCGCGGATCAGGAATGGCCGAAGGGGCCGTCGCTCGGTCAGAAGGGCTAGAACCTTTGTCGGCTCCTGGCCGCAGTGGCTTGGTCGTTCGTTGCCGCGGATTGGCATCCAATGTCGGGGCCCGCTGGGCCGAATTTTGCATGGGTGTAGGTAGTGACTCAACCGCCAATTGTTCAGCCGAAATAAGCGTTTGAGCTGCACGAGCCAACTTCTCGGCAAAGTCGCCAATACTGGGATATCGCTGGAACGGATCCTTCGCGAGACCGCGCAGAACGATAGCTTGAATTGTGTTTGGAATATTGGGGATGAATTGCGTTAGTGGCGGTGGACTCTCACTGACTACCTTGCTCAAGATTTGAACGGCGGTATCCCCGGTAAACGGAACATGACCCGTGAGCATCTCATAGGTCATGCAGGCCAAAGACCATTGATCCGCTCGATGATCGGCCTTTGCCGTCGATAGTGCCTGCTCGGGCGCCATGTAGTCAGGCGTTCCAAGTATGTCGTACTTTCCCGTAACACGAGTCGACTTGGAGCTACCCTTACTGATACCAAAGTCCAACAACTTGACGAATATGCTATCGTTTTGCATCGAAAGCAGCACGACATTGTCTGGTTTCAAGTCGCGGTGCACAACTCCCTCGCGATGCGCCAGCGTGAGCGCACTTGCAATTTGAGTGACGATTTCAACCGTGTCCTCTAGCCGCAAAATGCCCAATTGATCGAGCCTACGGGAAAGAGTCTCCCCAGCGAGTAGCTCCATGACAATATATGGGTCGCCGGTTTCAGTCGTATCAAAGTCGAGGATTTGGACAATGTGGGGATGGTCCAACTGACTCACGATTTCGGCTTCGCGCCGAAATCGCGCTAGTGCTTCCGTGTTGGCCGACAGATTTCGCGACATCACCTTGACTGCTACAGGACGGCGTAGGCGCTGATGTTCGGCCCGATACAACTTGCCCATTCCGCCCTCATCAAGCTCGGCAACGATGCGGTACGTACCTCGAAGCAGGCGACCGATCAGCGAATCGCTTAGCGAAGCCGCTGGTGCCCTGGCGCCACTTTGCGTAATGGCGGGGACTGGATCAACCGGAACTCCTTGATTGCCTTCGGGCGTATTCGGTGGCGCCTCTGACTGCCGAGCGGACATTTTATGCAAGCTTTCTTTGGAGGGCAGTATCACATATGCCTTGGTCGGGCTTCAAGTTCCAAAGAAACCGTGTCGATTGCGCGCCGATGCCCGCGTAACCTTGAGATTTTGCTCAATCCGCGTTCGCCACCCGATTTTCAACGTTTCGACTTTTGAGGATCCGCTATCGGCGCGATGCCTTGGTCCGTTGAAAAATGACTGAGCCTCGGTGTGGGGATCTGTGCGCAATATTCATCTCGAATAGCTCGATGCACAAATATTTTGGGAGAATTTCTGCATTGAGTCAAGTGTGTGATGAGACATGGACACTCGAGTCTCGACAACGGTGGTTGTCATTGAGTTCGAGTTTGAAGTTGCTCGCGGTGCTGGCGTTGACGTTGTCATGCAAAACCCAATGTACGTTGAGAGACAGTGCAGTTGACAACATCGGGGCCTCGCCCCTCCGCAACGTCATGTTGAACCACGCGGCATTGCGCCATTCCTGCACCCGAAAACAAGAGGCGAGAATTCAGTTCGAATTGTCATGATTATTGAACTTCTCCGACATGGCTTTGGCAATTCGGATCTCGTTGCCATNNGGGCTATGCTTTGAGCTCAGAGATTGTGGTTGAGAGCCTCTAGCTTGGCTTTGACGGTTGTAATTAGTTCAGGTCCAATGACTCCTCGAGAAGACCAGGCAATGCCGGAGAATAATCTCGGCAAAGCACCCCGTTTGGTGAGGGGCGTGGACATTCGTTCTTTACCCATTGGACCCGAAGAAGCCTTCGTACTGTCCCGCGTCGACGGGATGACCTCACAAGAGGATATTGCATCAGCGACTGGCTTCGATTCCGATGCCATCGCACGAATCATGCGCCGACTCATTGAATTGGGTGCAATCGAGTTCGAGACGATTGAATCGGTACGGGTAGCACCCAATTCGCGCATGCCGGGCAATTCATCTGGCGCGTACCGCATCAGACCCATACTTGAGATCCGCGAATCTGGCCACTCCCAACACCCGAGTGCAATCACTAGTGATGAGACCGACATTGGAATGGCAATGGGTGCCGAACTAGGCCAGAATGCCGATCTACCCGCTGCACGTCCTACATCGGGTGAATTCGAGCTGTCGCACAGCGTGGCCCCGTCGGTGCACCCAAATTCGATTGCGCCGGAATCCGCCGAGGCGCGACGCCGAGCTTTGGCTCGTAAACTGGGGCATTCATCCGCGCCGCCGTCACGCGTCACCACCAAGAGTGGTGCGCCCGAATCTTCGCTGAACTTTCGTGAACAAGGAATCAAGCGCCAAGAGCAACTTGCCGCTCAGGCACTTCAGCAACAACTGGACCGCTATCTCGCTTTGGCGAAAGAAGCGGCAGCGCAACATGATCTTGTGTCGGCAGTCAATTCGTTGAGAATTGCCTGCACGCTGGCGCCTGAGGACGCCTCACTGGCGCAGAAGTTGGCAGGCATGCAGCAACGGGCAGCCGAGGAGAATTGGGAAGAATACGCCGAGCGCGCCAACTACGAAGTATTCGAGGGGCGGCTAGCGGAAGCAGCCCGTTCTTACGAATTTGCTGCGCTCGGACATCCAACTTGGAGGTTTTTCGAGCGAGCTGCGTTCTGCTTTCTCAATGCAGGGGGCGATCTGAAGCGAGCAGGCGAATTGGCCAAACGGGCCGTCGCACTTTCGCCTGACAACCCAAGGTGCCACTTGACGCTGGCCCAGATCTATATTGCGGCCAAACTGAAACAGAGTGCCCTAGCAGAGCTTGAGCGTGCATTGGCGCTTGACCCGAAACAAGAGTCAATTAGAGAGATGATTCGCAGTGTTAAGCGGGGCGAGCTGTAACCGGGGGCGGTCGAAGCAGCGGGGCGGATGCGAACGGTCGGAAGATTTTGGCTCCTGAAGTTGTAATGGAAGCGTAACCCTGCAATATTCGGGTTCGATGCTGTTTTCGCAGTCGCAACGCCCGGTGTGGACGGGTTCATTCTTGACGACGGCGATATTCGGAGTCTGCGTGAGCTGCTCGTCATCATTGAAGACCCCGCAAACAATTCCCGATGAAACGGGTGGTCCATTAGCCAATGTAATCTTGTTGCCGTTGACCACTCGCTCCACGGATAATCTTCTGGGACACTCTTGGGACGTCGAAACTGATTGGGCTGACCCGCTACGAGCCGTCTTGTCCGGGACCGTTGTCGTGACCGGCACCGAACAGCATGTTACATTCTTTCGCGAGGTGGCAACAAGGGCTGAACTCGACGCCAATCTTGGATTGGGTAGCGCGGCCGTCTGGGCGTCGCACGTGACTCACTTGGTGTACGACGTCAAGATCACCTCGCTTGCCACGTTTGCTTCGGGCACCCAGCGCTACAACGCTGATTCAGGCTGTTGCTTACAGGGCAACCCGACTGAAAGCTGCGATTCCGGCTATGTTTACAGGCTCCTGCGCGGGTCCGGGACAATTCGAATGTTGCAGCGGTTGGAAGGCGAACTGTCCGCAGGCGTAAAGGAACTTCTCGTAGCGCGCGGTGGGGCCCGGTACAGAGTAGTTGATGAATCAACCTTCAATGACGCCTACTTTGGCCTGGAATTGTCGCCGCTACAAAGCGTTTGTCGCACCTTGACACCCGACCAGGAAATGCCTCCGCTTAGGCTTTCCGCGCCACCCAATTGCTGGGTGCACCGGTATAGCGCACTCGGGGAAAAGGAATCTTTAGCCAGGCAATTGCCGAATGAAGAGCTGTGCCGCGATGTCGCGCGACGCTACTGCTCGGAACTTCCGAGCGTGATTTCATGCCGGATGCGGTTTGGCACTACCGATGAGGTCGATTTGGCCTCGTTACCAGTGGGTCCGCCGCAAGAGCCTGCCACTCAGAAGCCTGTGCTGCCGACAAAGTCAAAGAAGACGCCGCCCGCCCCACCAGCAGCACCCGAAGGCAAGACCACGGCGGTTCCCCCGAAACCGCTCCAACTTCCGCCCCCGACGCAACCAGCAGCCCCCTCGAAATAGGAACGCCACTGAACTTGTACTCATTGGTACTTATCAGATTGTTGTTGGCACCCTTGTTGGTGGCCGTCGCAACTTCCGTAGGGTATCGGTTTGGGCCCAAGATTACGGGCTGGGTCGCGGGTTTTCCGGTCGTAGCCGGTCCCATTTTGCTGCTATTTGCAATCGAACAGGGCCCCGTATTTACGTCAAGAGCAGCCGAAGCCAGTTTGCTGGGCGCAATCTCATTGAGCGGATTTTGCGTAATGTACACGCACGTAGCCCGGCACTACTCTTGGCCCGTAAGCTTAGTCTCCGGTTGGATTTGCTTTGGCGGGTTTACCTATCTGTTACAGAGATTTCCCAGTCTGTGGTGGCTCAATGCGAGCGTGGCGCTGATAGCGATTCGGTTGGCCATTATACTACTGCCAAAGTCCAATTCACCTCTGTTGCCGAGAACCGTGCGTCGCTGGGACATTCCATCGAGGATGCTGGCCACAGCGATACTCGTGATCGGTTTGACGTCAGCGGCTCGCGGTCTCGGCTCGCTCATCAGTGGACTCTTGACTCCGTTTCCAATTGTAACTTCCGTAGTAGCTGTGTTCGCACAGCGCGACCAAGGGTACCCGGGGGCGGTTCGCACGTTGCAGGGGCTACTTGCGTCGATGTCCGCGTTCGTGGTGTTCTGCGCAGTGCTAGACTTAACGCTGATACGCTGGGGAATTGGCGGGGCATTCGCAGCCGCAGTCTTTGCCAACGTGTTAATCTTGTGCTTGGCTTTGCTACGTATCAGGCGTGACACCGCATAACCTCGAGTAATGCTTGCTGTGGCGCGTTGGACTGAGTGTCTTGAATGCGCTACCAAAGGCGTAGGTTTCCGCTGGCTTGGCTAATCGTCCGGTCTCTGCAAGCGAGAACCTGGCCCCCGGACGATGGATCGCCTCGAAAAGCTAATCCTAGTACTCGACAGGTCGCGCAAGCGGTTAGCGCTTGCGGTAGGCGTCGCAATTCTGCTCCATTTGCCTTTCACTCCGGTGATGCCGGTCCTGCGGCTGCTGAACCGCGTAACTCGGCACAAGGACAACAGCCCCAATCCTCAAACGACGGCTCCTCGGCAAGTCGAAGTGGAACTTCAGGACGCATTGCGCAACGAAGAGCTGCGGCACGAACAGGCTCAGGTTCAAAAGCCAACTAACGGGCCCAGCCTTTCGGTTGATGCCCCGAGCAGCGTCAAGTTCAGCAAGAGTTCACCCAATGCCAAGACAGAAGAGGAGAAAGCGAGCGCCAAACCCAAAGAGCCGAAGAAGGAGAAGGTCAAGAACATAGGGCTCGAAGGCAACATGGAAAGCAAGATCACGGGAAAGCCCGGCATCACATTGGGCCTGTGGTTTTCGAGCATGCGCGATCATCCGCTGGGAAAAAGGATCACTGAAATAGCCACCTGTGACGCCGAGTGGAGGTCCTTCGTGGGTCAGGGTGTAAATCTCATGCATGACTTCGAGGGCGTACTCGTGGTCGGACCCAATTTGACGGATTCCGGACAAATGACGGCTGCTGTTCGCCACAATTTGCCAAGTGAGCGAGTGCACGATGTCATGGATAAGCTCGTGCAAAAGAGCGGAAAAAACGGGCACTGGCTTCAGCCAGACGTTGCCACGGCCCGGCTCGGGAGGGTTCAAAGAGTGCTCATCCCCAAGCAAGGCGATCTGTTCTTCGTAGCACCGAGCAAGGGTTGGCAGGCTCTGAGCAATGTGAAAGAACCGCTCCAAGTGCCCGCCGCCGAGGGTCGCGCGCTGAGTCTCGTCGTAGTGCAACCGAATCGCCTATTCGAACGCGTCGGACTTACCCTTCCCAGACGCCTCCATGAATTGCGGTTGGAAATCTTCGCAAACGCAGACAAGTCGATCGACATAAAGGTCGAACTCGAGGACAGCAGTGCCGCGACAGCTAAGCAAGACGCCCGCAGCGTTTCTGCGCAGCTGCACGACTTTTTTGCCGACATTTGGGTCACTACTGCGGCGCTGCGTGCAATCACCGGCAGCAATACCAATGCGAGTCCTGAAGAGAACCCGTCGCTCGAAACCGCGCCGCGGCTGGATCTGTCTCCCGATGACAAGACGCTGGAGGGAATGGTCCATCTATCACCGGAGCAGGCGCGGACGACGCTCGAACTGATTTCTTCTGTCATTTGTCGTAAACCGAGTAAGTCACCGACGAAATAGTGGTTTAAGCATGACACCTACTCAAGAATCAAGGCAAGGCTGGCGTTGGTTGACGGCACCGCTCGTATTGGCCACCGTCATCGGATTATCTGCATTTTGCTCGGCGACCGTGCTCGCGAAGGCGGGCATCGAGGTATTTCGAATCAAGCATGGGGAGAAACGAATAGTCGTCACGGGGTCTGCCACCAAGCGCATTCATTCGGACTTCGTTGTGTGGCGGGCAGGTGTAAAGTCACAAGCCACCGAGATGGCTCAGGCTTATAGAAAGCTCTCTTCCGACGTGCCGACCGTCGTCGCATTCTTGAAGGCGCGCGGAATCGATGAAAAGCAGATAAAGGTTTCCGCCACGACAATCTACGAGATCCACCCTCGCGACAAGGAAGGTCGTGAAATGGCAGAAACCACGGCCGCATTCGTAACAGAGCAACAAGTCGAGGTGTCGTCCGGCGAAATCGAGAAAGTCGAGCGAGTCTCAAGGGAATCGACTGAACTCATCGACCGCGGTGTTTACATTCATTCCGAAGCGCCCCTGTATATCTACACAAAGCTGGCCGAGCTAAAGGTGCAAATGGTGGCCGAGGCCTCGCATGATGCGCGCAACCGGGCGGAGCAAATGGCGCTTCAGGCCAAGTCACACGTAACATCGCTCATTAACTCGCGGATGGGAGTGCTTCAGATCAATCCAGCCTACGAAACAGAAGTCTCCGCCGAGGGAAACAATGATCGGACCTCATTCGCGAAGGACGTACTAGCAGTCGCGACAGCGACGTATGGCGTGGATTGAGTGAAATCGCGTTTCCGTGCCGTGGAAACGTCCGAACCGCCGCAGCCCAGCGAACACGCAACTGGAATTGCGCGCCTGAGCGCGGGTGAATAACCAAAAATGGAATGTCGATTCAATTTTCTACCGGCTCTGGACTGATCGAAAGCAACCTAACGCCGGCCATCAGCTTTCGGCCATGGCGGTTCCCGTAGACCGCGTTTGCGCTCGTGCCAGAAGGCACGGTAAGCGTTTGAGTCTAAATTCAATCCGTGATCACTATGACGCAATCTTCGCGCAAACTTGTACTGGGTAGCCCGTATCGAAACAATCTCGTCCTACAACGCGGTCGCCCGAACACGATTTGGGGATGGGACAATCCGGGTCAACGCATAGATATTCGCGTCGAAGGTCCGAAAACCAACGTCGAAGCAACAACCCATGCCGGCGACGACGGACACTGGCAGCTGGATTGTCCCGAATTAGCCGAGGGCGGGCCTTACACGCTCGTATTCAGGGGCAGCAGCGAACAACTGCTACGCAACGTGTTGGTGGGTGAAGTCTGGCTGGCCTCGGGGCAGTCCAATATGGAGTGGAAAGTCTCGGCCGTTACAAACGCGGAAATGGAAATCTCTCAGGCCGCTTTTCCGCAGATTCGCATGTTCAACACGTACGCCACAACGTCAAGCAAGCCAAGCGAAACAGTGGAAGGTGAGTGGCTCGAATGCTCGCCCGAAAACGTGGACGACTTCTCCGCAATCGGCTACTTTTTCGCCCGTGAATTGCACGAACGACTGGGCGTACCCATCGGCATATTGCACGCGTCTTGGGGAGGCACGCCGATTCAGGCATGGACGAGCCTGGAAGCATTGCAATCGACAATCGATGTCGAGAGCGAGCTACGACAACAACTCGAAAGGGAACGCAACGCTCCGACTCTAGAAGCAATTGCCGCTCAGAGTGTCCTCGATTGGGAAAGCAAGTACCTGCCTTCGGATCCAGGAAACACTGGCTTTGGCCAGGGTTGGGCCGACCCACAATACGATGACGACGAGTGGAAAAGCATGCGATTGCCTTGCAACTGGCAATCCAGAGGCCTTCATCACAACGGAGTGCTCTGGTTTCGGCGGTACGTCGAGATTCCGCCAAGCTGGGAGGGTCGAGAGCTGGTTCTCAGTTTGGGGGCTATCGACGATTTCGACACCACCTATTTCGACGGCAACTTAGTTGGCTCGCACCCCAAGGGGACCCCAGAGGCCTATCGAATTCGTCGTCGCTATATTGTACCGAGGGAAATGGTGCGCCATGGGCGCGCCGTGATTGCGGTTCGAGTGTTCGATCATTTTGGCGAGGGTGGCTTGATTGGACCCGCTACGCAGATGAAATTGTGCCCGGAAAGTTCCTCGGAACAAGCTATTAGCTTGTCCGGGGACTGGAAATACGAAGTAGAACACGTAATCCCTTCGGTGCCAGAAAGTGTATTTCAGACTTACCCCAAACTCGACATACAACTTCCTCAGTATCGACTATCCACGTTATTCAACGCAATGATAACTCCCCTGATCCCTTTCGGCATTCGCGGCGCTATTTGGTACCAGGGCGAATCCAATGTCGAGCAATACCGGCAATATCGCGATTTGATGATTACGATGATCCGCGATTGGCGTAGCCGCTGGCAACTCGGCCAATTCCCATTTCTCTATGTGCAATTGTCCAATTTCAAGGGTGGCGACCAATGGCCGTACTTGCGTGAGGCGCAAGAACAAGCATTGATTGAACCCAATACCGCTATGGCGGTCACGTTAGATATTGGTGATCCCGTGGATATTCATCCGCGCAACAAGCGCGAAGTGGCACGGCGCCTCGCCCTGCTGGCAGCGGCGCGCTTTTACGGACAGAGCAACCTAGAATTCTCGGGACCCCGGCTGAGTCGCGTCGAAATCATCGGCCCAATTGCGACTGTTCATCTCGAGCATTCGCGCGGGCTGACCTCCGGGGATGGCGACGTCTCGAGTTTTGAGCTGGCCGGTTCAGATCGAGTCTATCACCCGGCGCTGGCTGTAATAGTGGGCTCCTGTGTCCAGGTCTCTTCGGCCCAAGTACTGAGGCCGGTAAGCGTTCGCTATGCCTGGCGCGACGCACCCGAGGTCAATCTGCGCAATGCCGCAGGCTTACCTGCCTCCCCGTTTAGGACCGACTGTTATTGAAGCCGAACAATCGGAGAATTTTCTTAGACTTTGCTCGGTGATGGGACTATTTGTCCCGCCGCATGCCTAACCCTCAGTCGTCATTTGAATCGGGCCGGGTCGAGGCCAATGGAATCTCGCTAAGCTATTACCGAAGTGGGGGAAGCAAGCCCGCCTTGGTCCTGGCGCACGGGATGACTGACATGGGCCTATGTTGGACACGTGTGGCCGAAGGGCTGCTACATAAGTACGACGTAATTCTCTATGATGCGCGAGGCCACGGCGACTCCGAGGCGCCGGAAGCGGGCTACGATCCCGACACTCGCTGCGAGGATCTGCGCGGCCTGTTGTTGGCTCTGAACTTGGACAAGCCGCGCCTCCTTGGACATTCGCTGGGAGCCATGACCGTAGCCCTGCTCGCAGCCAAATATCCGGACATGGTTCGGTCGATAGTGCTGGAGGACCCGCCACTGCCCGATCAACTGAGCGAACCTGCTAAACCCGAGCAATTGAAGTCTTGGGATGATCAATGGCTTCAATGGAAGAACTCCATCGTCGAACAATTACGCCTTACGCGATCGGCACTCGAGTCCCAGTGTCGTCGTCAATCACCGCATTGGCACGATCTAGAGATTGGCCCCTGGGCAGACGCAAAGGCCAAAGTGAGTCCCAATATTTTCAATACCAACAACCTGATGACCACGAATTGGTGGCGTTCGCTACCTCTAGTTAGCTGTCCGACCATGCTGCTGACCGCAGATGTCAAGCGCGGTGCCCTCATGTCGGCTACGGCCGAGACCGAATTGCGCAAGTCCTGCCCAGACGTTACGTTCGTGCGTCTACCGGGCGCCGGACACAATATTCATCGCGAGCAATACGAACGCTATATGAGTATCGTTGCGGACTTTTTGGCACGCAATTGACCAAGTTCTTCGCGACATGCTTTTGACCGTCCTGTTGTTGTCGAGCGCGTGGGTAGTCGCCAAGGTCCTATATCGAGATAGGTTGCGCGCATTTCTGGGCAAGCTCGATCGACAGGTCAATCGAGTCGTCAACGCCACGCTCATCGCGATCTTGTTGGTATTCTCACTTAGAATATTCTTACAGTGGTTCGAATAGGCGGAGTCAGAATATGTTCTGTTTGATATCATAGGCGCTGCAAATGGCGCGAATTTCGGCGCTAGTGAGACCTTGAGCACGCTGTCCCAGTGATAGGTCTAGGCATTCGTAGACAGCTGCCGTTTCCACATACTCCACCAAATCAACAGCCGACATCACCGACGAACTCGAACGCGCCATGAGCCCGTGCTTGGACCAAATGGCCACTTTGCACTCGCGCAATGCTCTAACGTTGGCATGCATCAACTCGAGGCTCCCCGGCACTATGAATGGCACGATTGCGAGCCCTTCGGGGAGGTTCACTATTGCTTCCGGTTGCCAACGGAGCAGCCGCTGATTGAGGTAATCCGTGTTCTGATATTCGGCAACATGACTCAAGTACGTCAGCCGCCGTGGTTGACCGTGGACAACTGCGTGAAACTCGACGCCCGCGCGCACGCCGTGGTCGTAGTGTACTCCGAGATGAGAATTGAATTCGCTCGTCAGCCGAGCAAAATTGCGCCGCGCCGAGTAACGCAGTTTCGCCGTAATTCCCCCAGCCTGAACCTCCAGGCACCCGAGACAGGCCGTTGGATCCTCTCGAATATCGCGCAATCGACTACCCGAACCCGAAACGACCAACGTTGCGCCAGCGATATCGGGCACCGGCAGCGGCAGTTCGATGATCTCCGAATGCACGAATTCCGGGTGCGGCCTGACACTACCACGAACGCAGACACTCAGGTTCCCGGCTGCGCCTTCCGTTGCATCGATTTCCGACAATCGGCGACCCGCTTCACCCAGAGACCGAACGACCTCTTCCAAATCCGTTACATTTTCGTGATTAGACATTATGCATTCTGCGCGCTGACCATACCCGAACATTGAATCGAAGCTTCTGGCTGAGCGCGACCATTTCCTCGAACACGTCGCCATACGCCACTGCGATATGATTCGAACAATAATGCGCCATGAGCTCATCGCGCGACATCCCCAAGTCGGCTGCCATGAATGGCCATTCGCGGTTGGTGCCATTCCACCAACTATCGCGAACATCTTGGGGCAATTTAACACAACTCCCGCGCCCGATATCCATACAGAGCTCACCCGATTGAAGGTAGGCGCGCGCCCAAGTCAACTGCCCCGGCAGACTCTCACCGGCAAATGTACCGCCCGCTCGCGGAAAGTACATTGCAGGTTGACGATAGGAGTGAACACCATTGAGTGTGCTTGGATCGTGGTTGAACGCGTAAGCACCACAAGACCCGGAATTCAGGAGGACCCACAGGAATCGCCCGTCATGCTCAGCGCCCCAACGCACATCGTGGAACATGACACCCTGGTGCAATCCCTTGGCTTTGAGGATCCGCTTCATGAGTTCCATCGGGATCACATTGCCTTGATCGGCTTCAGTGGCACACACGATNNGACGGCGGACGCAGCGCAAATAGCCCCAATTGATATTGCCACCCCAGGCAATCAGCCTGATATTCCCGCATCAGGTCTAGTACCGCTAGGTAGTCGCGCAATTGTTCCCGCGTTGAAGCTTCATTGAAGTCACTGCCATCGCCTTCACCCCAATGAAAGTGTACCCCGGCGTCAGTGACTTGCCGAAAGGCGGCGTCGATACGTTCATTACTCACCTGCTGGCCCCAGCTCAGTATCCAGGCCTGATCGATCTTGTGCTCCGTAAACCCATGCTTGTTCAAAACACGCGGCCCAAAATAGCCATTGATCATGCCCATCGAGGTGTCTCCGAGCATCATGATGAGAATGCGGCGCCGCTCGATTTCTTCGGCAATGCGCTCTGCGATGGCTGATGCCGCCGCGCTGACCGCCGGAGGTTCGGCAAGGCAGTCGGTAGCGTAAGTGATTTGACCCGTTTCACACCACTGCGAAAGCCGACTCATGAAATCATCGTCACGGGACCAATCCGACGCGCTCGTCCAAATTCGCGAATGTTGACGCTCGAGCGAGGTCAAACAGGCACTCGTATTGAGTAGTCCGACGAGCCCCGGCCATGTTCCAGAGAAATTGCTTGCCAGGAGCAATGGATTATCTTTTCCGACAACCCCATCTGTCGTGTGTGGCCCGAAGAACCAGTGCACGCAGACTCCGATCATCGGATCCATCACGGGACCTAACTTGGTAATGGCGTCGCTCGGCTTAGCGATGAAACCGTCAATCAAATACGGTTCGCGTCCAAGCTTCTTCAACGCACGCTCGAGTTGAAGTGTAGCTTCGGTGATACTCGGGACGGCCCGTTCATTGGGCTTGGAACGGCCGTCGCCGGGCCAAAACAAGGCGACTCTTGGGCTCGGCATGCGGCAGTTACAGCACAACGGGAACGCTTTCACAAGGAAGCAATGAAGGCGCCAATTGATGCGACAATGCCAGCGAAGTTCTATAATGGCGCCGTAGATAATGCCCAACCGTGCGCCGATGAATGGCCTGTTCCGTCGCCCCATGTTACTTCGGTTCCAATGACCAACGCGCTGTCAGCGAACCCGTTAGGTGCGGCCGAACCCTGGGATTGGGTGGCCGAAAGTTACGTGGAAATTGCTATGCCCTTTTTGGCTCAATTTGCCGAAGTAGCCATAGAAAAGGCTCAACTCAAACCGACGCAGCGAGTTCTAGACGTGGCAACGGGCCCCGGCACGTTGGTGTGTCGCATCGCTAAGAGTGTCGCAGGGGGGTGTGCCCTAGACTTTTCCGAAGAAATGGTCGCGAAGTGCAAAAGTCGGTTGCAGAATCTCGACATAAAAAATGTGGCCGTCACTCAAGGCGATGGACAGGCACTTCCCTACGCTGATGCCGCCTTTGAAGTGGGTTTTTCAATGTTTGGGCTCATGTTCTTTCCCGACCGAATGCAGGGATTTCGAGAGTTGTTTCGAGTATTGGTTCCCGGCGGATCGGCGTATGTGACCAGCTGGGCTCCCATCGATCAATCGCCTCTGATGTTGGCGCGTGTGGCGGCTCAAATCGCCGCAAATCCAGGCACGATACCAGCCCACCAGAATCTAATGACAATCGAGAACCCGCAGCTATTCGAGCAAGAGATGCAAGAAGCAGGCTTTATTGACGTAAAGATCGAGCCAATCTATCGCGAAATGGAATATTGCAACCTGGAAGAGCTATGTGCGGGGCTGACTCGCGGAAGTGCGCCCTTCGAGCTACTCAAGCGCAAAGTAGGTGACAAGGAATGGGATCGTCAATTGGGCGTGATGTGCGACCAAATTGCCAGTTCTTACAAGTCATTCCCCGTTAGGCTCGGTTCCACGGCGCTATTGGGGAGCGGTCGAAAACCCAAATGACGTGCCTGTATTTATGTCGTCACGGCACGGAAAAGGTGACTGACGGCACGTGTTACAATCAGTGAGAATCAGCGCGCTGGCTGCAGCATTAGTCGGCGCAACTAGCGAGACCACCAACGCAGGTGAAGTTGCTGACGCGAGCATGAATAAGTTGCAACGACGATACGGTGATTGGGGCGGACTAACTTAGCTATGGATTAGGCCTCTCGGATTGCAGTGGGACATGGAGGCTTGCGATCTTCTCCTTTGCACAAGCGAGATCTGGATTCAGCTGAAACGCGGCCTGGTACCGGCTCGCGGCTTCAGCGGGTTCCTGGAGTAGTCCTTGAACGACTCCTAGGTTGAACTGAATTTCTGCACGGTGAATCAACGGGATCTCGGGCATCAATGCCAAATTACCGATTCTCTCCTTGGCTTCAAGCATCAATTCGTTGTTGCCAGGAACGATGCGGAGCTCCGCCTGGAACCGCTCGCGAAACCAATCTGGCATGCTCAACTGCGTCACCAGTTGGCGAATACGTTCGTCAGCCTCAGCCATTCGACCTGTTAGCGCCAGGCCGCGGCAAACGGAACCAAAGATTCGCAGGTCGTGTTCCACTTCAAAGTGACGCGCTATTGAATCGGCCGCATGAGGGTTTTGTGCAACAACAGCCTGCACGCAAGACCACAACACTTTCAGATTGGGATCCGGATTCTCGTTCTTGAAGCCGTTGAACGCCAAATGAGCCGCGGGCCACGCGTTGCCCAGAGAGAGGGCCAAGCCCGGCGCAGTCGGGCGTGCATCCCAACCCGGCCCCGAGTCAACCTTGACGGTCTCTCCCGATAAATCTCGAATTAGCTGCCACGCAACCCAATCTTCAGCATCGGGCTGCCTACCCGCCAAAACAATTGGCTTCAACGCGGCAAGCGCCTCAACCGACTGAGCGTTCCAAAGTTGCGTAAATGCAGCCAACGGGGAGTCTGGCGACTTTGTCCGACGGCATAGATGAAATGCTGCAATCCAGCGCTCCGCATCGCGGCAGTAAATTGGCAACCACCGTTGCGCATTCATTTTTCCACCCGACGCAAACTTAGAAATTGGGGCAATAGCCGCCAATTGCGTTGAATCTCCATGTACCATCACTACGAGACCCGCGCGTGCAAGTGCTTCAAGCATGTGGGTCACGGGCACTTGCCAACTTTGTCTATTGGTCAACGCCTCAAGATTACCAATAATGCAAAGCTTTGCGTCGGCATCTTTCGCCAACCTAAGGATCGTCCAGCCGAGGCTCGATGGCCCTTCGGAGTCGGGTACACTCGTACTGAGTTTGCTCGACGTGACGACCGACATGGGACCGCATTCCGCATGCACTAGTGTCGCACCAGGAATGACTGAAAGCGCCCAATGCAATTGGAGATTGGTTCTGTCGTATTGCGACAACGCAATTCCGCCGCTCGAGAAAAACGTCCAATCGTCCGGGGAATGGCACGGAACCACCATGGGCAACGGCTGAATTTTCAATTCCGGTGTCGAGTCGATGAAACTTAGGATATTGGGCCAGACTGCGGGCCTTAGGCCGTCGAGACCGTAGTTATGTGGTCCTGGTATTGAGAACGCATATCGACATTTGCGACAAGCAAGTTTTCGATTCAATTCGCCCGTATCTGGATCCGGTACCAGCAACAGTTCAATTACAATATCGACAACAAATGCCGCCCACTCCGATGCCCCGGGCGCAGCTTCTTCAACAACGATCGTAGAGATGCCACGGTGTTCGAGCGCCTGAATCATTTCAAGAAGACGTTCTCGTAAGATGCCTTCTTCGTCACCAGTGTCCGGCAGTGCCAGCGCATCAAGCACAATAGCGCGTACCGGCGGAATGTAGCTTCCTTCTTTGGGCTCAAGCAAGCCGTGAAGTGCATCGAATGTGGCAATTTTTCTCGATACGCTTCCGTCGATTTTATCCGCTACGTCGAGAACAGAGAGTGACTGAACCAGTATCGTTCCTGCGGGAAGGTCCTCCTTTCCAGGCCAGGCAAACACAGTCCCGTCTTGCAGTCCGAGGACCTGCGCTTTGAAGACGACTTCGGCGGCCGAGAATTCCGTCGACAGGCATAACACGACGCCACCGTGGTGTTTCGCAATTGAATGGGCGAGAGCAAGTGCGAGCGTTGTCTTGCCTGAACCGGCCGATCCGCGCACCAAAACGGACGTCGTTCCACCTTTGTTGTCACCCTTATTTACAAGTGGCAGACCGGCAGGGTTGAAGACGTAGTCCAGGTGGGAAATTCCGAGATCTCGAAGGCGGAATGTGGTGTTCATGCTGCCAATGCCCTTTGGCTGTCTTCTAGGTGACACTTGTGTTCAGTTTTCCAAGAACTCCGCGCTAATCCGGGTGTCCTGGTAGTCGTCGTGGTCTCTGGCGAAAACATACGGCCCCACCTATCGCAATGTGACTGTACCTCCTCTCGAAAGGCGGTGCCTTTGGATCGCTCGGCCACCTCAAGATACCCTTTCGCCCGCTGCAATCGACCCTGGTGTTCGTAACTTAGAATGAGAAGTCCAAGAGTGCGGGCGTCGAGCTCAGTTGCGAGGGCAAATCCCTGTTCACAAGCAGCAGTTGCAGATTCCCACCGACCCAATGTGGCGTGTTGCTCGGCATTACTCAGGGCTCGTTCTTTCCATTTATCACGGAGACTGATTGCGACGGGACGAATAACCAGCGCCAAAACGTTAGAATGGGCCGATTCCGGTACGGCATGAGCATTAACCGGGGCTATCAAAGCGCCCGAGCATCGAAGGTCATCCAGCGCGGAGTCGCGGTCCTCGAAATTCCATCGAAGTGCCCAAAGCACAGTGCCCGTTTGAATTTTTACGTCGTCAAACCCGATTTGAGTGGCTTGGCCATCTCCAACTAGAAGTTGCCACTCGTCATAGGTCATGGCTTCACCTGTGACGCTATCTGAAACATAAGCGTCAACTCGCAGATACGTTCCGTTTCCGTCTGTGACGACGATGGATGTCTCGTCAAAGCTCGATTTACCCGCCGGAGGTACCATGGCCCCCACATAACGGCACTGAGATATTTGAAGATTCATGATAACCCCTACATGCACAATTGTTCGATTTCCTCTCGGACACCGGCAGCAACGTCGTTTGCAACTTTTCCAAATTCCGA
>PMCK01000412.1:17719-23644 GCA_003154095.1 Myxococcales bacterium
GCGGGGAAATCCGGGGAGCCGGTCTGACCGCAGCGTACGTATTGGATAGGAACCGCAAAATGCGCCGCAAGAAACACTTCGGCGAATTGACTCACGTCGGCACCTGAGCCCCAGTACTTGCGGAAGGCTTCATCCTGAGCATCAGAATCTAACGCACTTCCATTGGTCGATTGCAGATGGCTCCCGAGCGAGCCCGTATCGAAGGGCCAGAACGAACTGGCAACCGACTGCGCAGTTCGACTATGAAGAACTATCGCCACGTCGCCTCTTGGATACGCCGCGCACCCGAGGAAGAAGTATACGCTCGCATCAATTCCTGCTCTTTCCTCGAGTACGGTGCAGAGCGACTTCGGTTCAAGGGCGCGGCTTTGAACTGAAGCCTGCCACGGGGACGCCACTCCTCCTACTTTGAGCCTGCGCACCAGGGGGAGGCCGGCAGCAATGCGCGAAGACATGGCCTGACCCGCGGCGTAACAATCCTGTCGTTCAGTGGTGCTTGCTATGACGTTCTGAAGTTCGCCAAGCAGTTCCGTAAGTTTCCGCGGTGGCATATTCCGCTTGAGGCTAGCTTACGTGGGCAAGGAATTCCAGTACTCATGTATGCCCGCAGTTTCCCGCAACGATCGGCGCATTATCACTGCTCGGTCGTCACTGACGCGTCTGTACAATAGCCACCAGTTCCACCCCTGCCTTCACTCGTCGATCCGCAAACCCGGTCTTGCCAGCATCGTTGAATCATCAACAGGTGCACCGCGCAAATCGAGTGTCTTCAGAGCCTTGAGTGCCTTGAGGGATTTCACGTCTTTCACTCGAGTGTTCTTCAGAACGAGTACGGTGAGCTTCTCGAGGGATGCTAGCGGAGTTACGTCCTCCACCGGCGTGTCGTCCAGCAATAGCTCGGTCAGACTGGTGAGAGTCTTGAGTGGCGTAAGGTCGCGCACTTCGGTATGCGCTAGATCCAAGCGATCGAGTTTGGTCATTCCGGACAAGGGTTGCAAATCGCGAATTGGGTTTAGACTCAGCCGCAGGCTTTCGAGCTTGGTCAGGCCTGCAATTCCGGAAAGGTCATCCACTTCACCGGGACCAATGAAGAGCTCGCGCAGTTCTTTCATGTGTGGAAATAGGCAAACGTCGAGCTCACTCAACTTCGACTGCGATATGTTCAATGACCGTAACTTGAGCAAATCGGCGAGCGTGATATTGCCGTCCTTCTTTTGAACCTTGAGACGCACCGCGCCTTCGAAGTCGGCATTCGGAAATGTGACGGTTGTCACTTTGGGGCAATCCGCTGGATTCTTCTTCGGCCGCGGCGCGCGCTTCGGCTCTTCTTTTGGGGGACTTGACGGCACGCTCGGAGCGGGCGGCGGCGCGACACTAGCAACGGCCTTTGACGGTGCCGGCTTCTTTTCTTCGTTGCAACCGAAAGCAAACGCCGAAGTAGCCGCCAACAGGAACAACCCGGAGATTCGTCGCATGGGCATGGCCTACGGACGCTAACAGAGTCTCCGTGCCGGCAAAACAAAAACTCTCAAGACGGTAAATTATGGGCCGAATTCGGGCGAGTACGGACTCAATGTAATCATTGGCTTTCAGTATTCAGCATTCAGCCACAACCTAGAGATCATAAGCAGGTGCTCTATGAGTCCTCGGCTTTCGGCCGCGGAACGTGTCGCTGGCGGCTGACCGCCGCAATGGCATCACCGAAAGGGCAGTGGCTCAGCTGGAGGCTAAAACATCGCCATAATTCCGAGATCTAAACCCAAATGGCGATAGCTGCCCGAATGCGAGAAGTCGGGATTATTGGGGCCAAAATTTTCCTCGGAGTGCCGACCGACAAAGCTCAAGTCGCCGGTTGGACCAACAAAGAAGCCAACGACTGGAACCGGCGCATAGACGAAAAAGGCGTCGAGTCCGACTGTCCAAAATGTTTCGGTGACGACATCCGGACCGGTAACGCTCGGATGCACGCTGGACCGGTGCACCCCCGGACCGGCGCGGAACCAAAAGCCAGCAGTATTGGACAGGGGTAGTAGATACCCGACCTTCAGGTGAAGCAAAAATGCCGAATCCGTTCGCTTATCCACTGAGAAATTACCGTTAGCATCCGGCTGCGACACGCTGCCACTGAAGGATTCATAACCGAGCGATCCGCCAATGGACACTTGTGGCACAACGAAGTAATGCACCCCAACGCGTGCCCCGGTCTTTAGAAATAAACTGAACTGCGTAGTCGTGTCGGTGATTTCGGCGTTATTGCGGTTGTTATATTTGACTGTCGTCGCGTCATAGCCGGTTAAATTTTCGACACCAATCGCCAGCGTGCCCGGCGCGCCCAGAAGCTGCGCGGCAGCCCTCGGAGCGAACGCACACACACTCAATGCAGCAGCGAGACCCAGGGCAAACTTGGCTTGGCATTGGGGTGCAAGTGACAATGGCTGTGACATGATTGGCTCCGAGTGTTGGTGAAAGCCCAAACGATAGTGCCAACACGTCGAATTGCTCTAGACAAATCGAGTCGTCCTGAACGCGCGTACGGTGGCGGACGAGAATACACCGCTATAATTGACATTGCCCCAGGGGCCGGTGGGGCAGCCGTTGTGCTACACACGCGGCATGAATTCGCGAATCCAGCGACTTGATTCGGCGTTGCTCGACGAAGTCACCGAGCGCGCACTGACTTCCGCGCGTCGCCGTACCAATCACAATTTTCACGCAAGTGCGGCGGACAATCCGCATCGATTTCTCAATGCATTGGCTAAAGGTACGTACTGCCCCCCGCACCGACACAGCTCACCTCCCAAGTCGGAAGCATTCTTGGTATTGCGAGGCAAGGTTGCCTTATTTGTTTTTGACGACACGGGTAAGGTTATCGAGACGCACGTCCTCGGCGAAGGCGGATTATTGGGCGTCGATGTGCCAGCGGGAGTCTGGCATTGCATCGCGGTTCTCTCGGATACTGCGGTCTGTTACGAGGTCAAGCCGGGCCCCTGGGACCCGGCTTCCGATAAACAACTCGCAGCGTGGGCACCTGCGGAAGGTGATCCCACTGTTGATGCTTACTTGAACTCTTTGCTCAGCGAATTACAAACCGACCCAGCCTGAAGCGGCAACACTTAGACCGAGGTTATAGCCTGTGGCCCCTGTGTCGTAATTTGTGGTTCCAGCTCCAACCGGGCGCGTCGTGCTTCCGGACAATGTATCAAAGCCGAATACAAACGCGGGATCCAAACTGAAGCCGGGTGTCAAAAAGCAGCGAATTCCCGCGCGGCCGAGTAACCCTACGCCGGTCCATCCGCCGTCATAAGGCGTCGTTGTCACGTTATTCGCGTTAGTATCTTGAATATTATCAGTGAATCTCACCAAACCAATCGCAGCCCCAACGAATGGTCTCACCCGAGAGTCGGGCAGGAACATGACGTCCAGTTTCGGTCCGATGAATAAATTGAACATTGACTCCTTCGTTTGAGTGGTTGCACCAGCCGGTGCTCCTGCAGGAGTTGTTACCGTCTGTGACGTTCCGCCGAGTTGAAGGAGTCCACCCAAGACGAACATGTCATTGAGACCATAACCTACTTCAAGAAAGACGCCGTTGCGATTCGCAAAGCCCCATGTCGTGTTGGTTGTGTCGAGCTTGTAGTCATTCGTCCCACCCGTCACTAAGGGGCGATGCTCCGTAAGTGTGGAACTCGAATAATTGACAAAACCCGTACCCAATCCGATCTGTAACGCGTTGGCTACGGTCTGTGCCTTTGCGTGGCAGGGCACGATTGAGATGAAGCCAATTGCGGCCAGTGTCACGAGGGTCGTATTGCGCATGATTCCTCCAGGGTATTCGATTGGGTCAAATTGACTTGGTTTGGGTCTTACAAACGCGGGCGGTTGGCCCACCGAATCGTTCTTGGTTATCCTACGCCCGCGATAGGAGCCATGTTTCTTGTACCGGTTTAGGCGCTATCTGGGTTTCCTCAAGTGCATTTCGCATTCACGGGGGCTTGCCCCGTGGCCGGTGGCCCCGAGGCCACTATAGTTTTCCCCGATGATTTGTTGCTCCGGAAAGTTGAACAATCTATTCAACCGATCATTCCGTGCCTCAAAAAACAACCCCAAATATTCGGACAGCAGCAAAACTTTCTGGTCTCGTAGAATGATTGCATTCGAATGAACACTTCAGCTCGCCAACGCAACCGCGACAAAGCAACTGGAGATCCGCATGAAAGATCCCATGGGGTGAAAGGCGTAGTGCCTCAATCGCGCATGCGCTCGCGCTCTTCGAGCGTCGCTTCCAAATGAATCAGCATGAATCGATCTTTGGGGCGGGTAAGCTTTCGCTTGATTTCGATCAGCTTCTCGAGTTTCAGGACATCCAGAACATAACCGGCAACTTCGATCTTGTCCGTATCCGGAAGTAAGTCCGCATAATCGAGATGCTCGCCCAGCGTGCCCATGAGATCCAAGTCGAGGCGCCCGGTCCGCAGCGGATGGCATTGTGCAGAAAGTAAATCCGCCTGTGTAGGGCCGAGACAGTGCGACTCATCCCTGTAAGTTGCGCCGAGCACGGCTAACGCAGCCATGAGACGTTGCACATTTTCCTCTTCTCGGTCGTGCACGATGTCAAAATCGATGGTGTTGATAGGCACGCGTTGCAGCACGGCAGCCACCCCGCCAACGACGATGTACTTCACTTCGTGGAGACAAAGCGTTTCGATGACTCTAACGAATCGATTCGTCGACACGGCGAGCGCTCTCACTCAATTGATGCATCTCTTCCAGCGCCTCAAGGCATTCCGTTGGCGACCTTCGTAGATTCGAACGTATCAACGAACGGTCAACACCGTTGCTGTCGTGCGACCCGCGCGTACCGATAAATGTGACATCAATATCCGAGTCGTTTTGAGCAAACTTGGGTTCGTCCTTTGGGCCAGACACCTGGTCACGTTACCATAAGTGCTAGTGAAACTTGGTGCAATTCGATTACCGGTAGGTATTTTGTACCGCCTCAACACTTAGCAACACTGGATTTTTCCTGAGATTGGCATTGGAGCCCTTCGGACTACCGCCAGACGGGTAAAAAAGGCAGCAAATCCGTATCAACCGTAAAGAAGTACCACACACTCGGGTGGCGCCAACTGTGTCGCCATTTGAGGCGCTGGCAATCTCGTTTTCACTTCCAAGAAAGAGTCTACGGGCGGGATGAGTTAGATGTCCGTTTCTGGGGCGCCGACTGACGGCGACACCCTAATTTCAGAAGGCCTTTTGGTGTATTTTGCGGATATTTGCGGTATTTTTTGTGTAGCGTTGGGTTTTCGGGCACCATCGGCCCGCGATGAGCACCAAGACCAAGCCTAGCTTCACAAAAAAGTCGTCTCGCGAAATGCAGCCCTCCGTACTGCGCCAAGCGATAATTCGGAAACTGCCCAATCGATTGACAGCCAAGGCAGAAATCTTATTGCCGGCCGTTCCAGGGCTAGTCGATCACTATGTTCAGGGGTTGGCCGCCACCTGGGCAGCCTTGGGCCGCCATTTCACGCCTGCGGAACTCGAGCACCTGAAAAAGATATTGGGGGATACACTCAAACAAGCTTTCGATGCCTCTCCGTATTCTCGAGTCGCAATTGCTTACGAGACCGATGCCCTGCCAAAAACTAGCCTCACCTGGCACATGTCGATTCGTCATTCGACCATTGAAGCCGAGTACGCCGAATGGGTCGCCATGCGCACGCCTCCACTCTTTGGACACTATCCCGATGCCAAGGTGATGGATCTGGCGCGCTCGCTTGGAGCACCGGGCGACGTGGCTGTGCTCGATGTCGGGGCTGGTACGGGCAGAAATACTCTGCCCTTGGCGAAGGAAGGTTTCAAGGCCGATGCTGTCGAGCTTGCCCCAGCGCTCGCAAACATACTTCGAGAGGACGTAGAAAAGCAGAA
>PMCK01000353.1:0-4454 GCA_003154095.1 Myxococcales bacterium
CTTCGAGAGGACGTAGAAAAGCAGAAACTGCCGGTTCAGGTATTCGAAGGCAATATTCTCGACCCGGAAATTCCTGTGCCGCACGGGCAATATCAGTTGGTACTGCTGGCGGAAGTCGTTGCTTCTCACTTTCGCAACGCGAAGCAAATTCGGGAACTTTTCGAGGCCGCGGATCGCCTATTGACGCCGGGGGGGTTACTACTGTTCAGCGCTTTCATAGCATTGGATGGCTATAAGCCGGACGACACAGTCAAGGATATGAGCCAGGTAATGTGGTGCTGCATCTTCACCCGCCGCGAGATTCAAGAAGCTGCGGCAGGGCTGCCCTTCGAAAGTGNNGGGTGGTACGAAGCCTGGACTGCTGGGCAAGATCTGTTCGACCTGCCCGTGGTCAAGAGTCCGATGGAGATGCGTTGGATCGCGTATCGGAAGAAGTCGGCCTAGATTGATTCGATCGGGCCGGCTGCCAACACACCTAATCCGGCGCAGCCGGAACCAAACAGGACGCTTGGCTATCAGCGATCAGGAATCAGCTTTCAGCCAGAACTCAGAAAATCCTGATTGCTGGCGGCTGATTGCTGATTGCCATGAAAACATCGAGAAATTTCTTGCCAAAATGGGTCAAGATCTCACAGCTAGGAGACTAATTACGTGGTTTCAATCTTCCAGTTCAATTCCCAGCTAAGCCTGTCATCACCGAAGCGGAGATGAGACGTGCACGTTTGCCCATGGGCAACGAGACTACGCGCCATGAAGTGAATGGAATTCGCCCAATTGCAGCCGAAATGTCTGTAACGCGTTTCTATAGAAACATCCTTCGAAAGCTGAAATTCAGCCCAATTCAACATACCGTCGCAGATGTTGTCGCTGATAATGCTCATCGTTTGCGTGCATACAGCTGGTTCGAAATTGAGCAGTTCGAAGTTGGGCGTTTCAGCCGTGGTGGATACCTCGCGCCATTGTTCGATTGGATTCATCCATTCGAGATTATTGGACTTGACCTCATCGTTGAGTGCACTCAAATCGACTCCCAAAATTGGATGCATCACCTCCGCTTGTTCGCGAATCCCGCTCATATTGACCAAGCAATGCCTGAACTTGACACTCTCGGGAATGACCCTCGCTTGGGGCGCTAGCAGCGCCTTGACATCCTCGAAAATTGGCAAGATCCCTTCGTCCAAGCCCTGCGGACCGATTGTCTCGGTAACGAACACGTCAATCGGCTGCTTGATAATTCCGAGGGATTGTAGGTCCTTGGAGTGAGCTTTGATCAACGTGATTTTGTCGGAAAGGCCATTAGCCTCGATTACGTTGCGCGCCACCTGGTGCAGAACCGGGGATTGCTCCACTGTGTAGACGTGTTTGGCACCTAAGCGGGCCGCCAGACAACTGAGCAGACCGGCGCCCGTCCCGACCTCGAGCACTATATCGCCGGGGCGTATCTTCGCCTGCATTGCTTCGAAGTATTTTTGACCTCGCGGGAGGTCATTCACCATCAATATGTGTTCTCTGATCGGCAAATCACTGTCGGCCTTGACACGCGGCACAACTGGCTTTTCGCTAGCGACAGTAGCTATTTCCTGTCCCATTGATGGACCCTCTCGACCAAGCTAGGGGGAGACTGCGCCATTGCGGCCTCGTGGTCAAGCGGACAATTTGCTACTATTTCTGGCATTTTTTTGGCGTAACCCCACTTGGACGCGACTACGCCTGGGCTTTCCCGTACACCTGAAGCAACCAAAACATATGCTCGACGATAGGCCGCAACCGGAAGTCGTTTACGTTGAACGCATTGCGCCCGGCGGTGATGGCCTCGGACGCCTTCCCCAGGGCGAACTAGTGTTCATCAAAGCAGCGGCTCCCGGGGACCAAATCGAAGTCGGAAACGTAACGCGCAGGAAGGGCATCGCACACGGTGAAATTCGCAGTGTGCTTCAGTCAGGACCCGAGCGAATCGAACCCATTTGCCCGATTACGTCCAGTTGCGGTGGCTGCAATCTAATGCACTTGTCACTCGAAGGGCAAAGACAGGCTAAGTTCGAAATACTCGACGATGCTTTTCGACGCGTTGGCGGCGGTTTGCCGCTTCCGGAAAAGATTGAATTCGTGCGCCTCGGCGACGGGCTTGCCTATCGCTCGCGACTGCGACTTCATGTGGATCGCAATGGTAGGGTTGGATTCTTGTCGCCGCGGTCGAAGCAAGTCGTGCCAGTCGAGCGGTGCCTGGTGGCGGAGCCCTTGCTCAACACGGCTCTGGCCGGGTTGGCGGTCCTCAGTGACGAGGCCCGACGATTGCTGCAATTGTGCGATCAGCTCGAGCTCCGCGCCTCCGAACTCGAGCCTAGACTCATTGCGCGACTGATTCCGAAACCCAAAGTATCCTTACAAGCCAGACATTTTGTATCCCTATTTCCACCCGATACTCGGGTCGTCGTTGAGGGAAGTGTCGATGACGCACAGGTGCTGCAGCATTACCACTTGCCCGATGACGTGTTGCTCTCGGTTCCAGCTTGCGCCTTCACGCAGATCAATCAAGGAATCAACGTCTCCCTGGTGAGAGATCTGGTAAAGGCTGTAAAGCTGCGTAGTCTACACAGTTTCGTCGACGCTTACGCGGGATCAGGCAACTTCACGCTACCGCTATTGGCTGCCGACCTCGTTGGGGAATCGATTGATTGCGCGGCTGCGGGCATACTGGCCGCCCGCAGTGTTGCAAGGGACCGGGGCTTGCCATTCGACGGCTTTCAAGTGGGTGACGCCAAAGTACTGCTCGAATCATTCGTGCGAGCGCGCCGGCGATTCGATCTTGTCCTGCTCGATCCACCACGGCACGGCGCCAAGGACGTTTTGCCGGTCGCGCTGCGATTGCAGCCCCAATGCATCGCAATCGTAGCCTGCGACCCCGTGTCATTGGCGCGAGATGTCGCCTCTCTCGTGGCGGCGGGCGGCACGATCGAGCAATTGACCGTCTACGACATGTTTCCCCAGACTCACCATATGGAAGTCTTGGCCATCGTCGAGATGCCGGTCGGGTCAGCTCCCTGAACCATCCCAGCTCAGTAATGTCGTCAGGCTAGCGTTCAGCACTTGGACACGGTCGATAGTAGCAAAGCCTGTTACTTCTGCATCGCGAACGGTTGGCAACAATGGCTTAATGTACATGAGCCTTGATAACGTCGGCAAATCCGGCGTAGTCTTTCGAGCAATTGCGTTATCCTAGCCAAAAAGCCAAGGATTGCCGTTGACAAAAGGCAATATAGGACAGCAAGTGCTCGATGGCGAAGTTGTGCCACGAATTACGGCGTTTCTATTTCACGGGGGAAGTCACGAAGATCCCGCGCAGCTTCGTGCAAACGCACGCAAGTCATTTCTTGGCAGCAATATCCTTGGAATGGGTTTTACATTTGATGATTCCACTGATGCGGCAACGCCAATTGCTGAAATGCAACGACTGCTCAATGCAAATCCGATAAATCGTGAGAAGGTTTATCCATTTCTCGGAGGGGAGGAAGTTAACGACAGCCCCACGCACGCTCACCATAGATATATCATTACTTCGCTCCGTTGGCGAATCTTGCCGGGCCAAAGCCGCGCCTGGGACGAGTGACAATTGGGTTGTCGGCTCTGTCTGACGTACGGCGTGATTAGAAGTGTTCGCCGATCTGCCAATCGAAGTTGTCCGCTACTCGGTGCCGACGAAGCACCACTGACTCGTTCGCGTCACAGCCATCGATAGGACAACGCAAGCCGTGAACCCACCGAAACCCGAGTCCCCAGTGCCGTCAAAACACAAGAAAGCCAACTCAGGATTCGCCAGGTTGGAGCTGTCGGTTCGCCAGTTCCCGGGCGGTATCGCGAATCGGCCCGGCTGCTCAAGAAACCAGTGGCTTCGTTTATACAATAGAACTATCGTATAAGCTCACTATGCGATTCCCGCAACGGCCGCCCCCAGTAATCAAACCCGGTGATACTGCTGAATTTACGAAGCTACTCCCCCATCTTTCACCAGTGCTACCCGATGGCCGATACCTCCACTGGAACGATCTACGGTGGCGTCCACCCCCGAAGGGGCTGACGCGGGAGAATTGGTGGGCGGCGCAGAAGATTGGGCGTCTGGGCAGCCGAGTCGCGATTCCCACACTTCAAGACTCTGATGGCAACTACTTCTGGTTTTGCCATCGGGATACGATTGATCGAGCCACACATGAGCTGGATCGACGTGACGCTACTCGCGAGATGATCGAGGCCCTGGGTGATGAAGGGGCGCGGCAAGCGTATCGAATCGACCAATTGATTGAAGAGGCAATCAGTTCGTCAGTTCTGGAAGGAGCCCAGCTAACAACTCGGGCTGAAGCTAAAGCCATTATTCGTGATGGCCGAGCCCCGCGTGACCACGGGGAGCGCATGGTGCTCAACAACTACAACGCCATGCGACGGTTGCTCGAATTCGGTCA
>PMCK01000353.1:4533-9523 GCA_003154095.1 Myxococcales bacterium
GACGGCAATGGCCGCATGGCGCGCGCCTTGTTCTATTGGCAGATGCTCCGGTCCGGTTACGACTTTGCCCAATACCTATCGATATCAGGCCCAATTGATCGGTCACGGCGGTCATACTACTTGGCTTTTGTGTACACGGAAACGGACGACGGCGACCTTACCTACTTCCTGTTGAACCAACTTGCCGTGTTGAAACGAGCTACCCAGGATCTGGTTGAGCACTTGCGGCAACGCTCAATGCGTCTGCGAGAGTTAACGTCCGCCGTGACGGGCACAGGGGCCTTGAACCATCGACAGCAAGCGGCACTCCTGTATTGCGTCCGCAATCCCCATCGGGGTCTCACGGTCAGCGGCCACGCGAGAAGCCATGGGGTCATCTATCTAACGGCACGCAAAGATCTTCAACGGCTCGAAGCCGACGGCTATCTTCGACGAGTGCGCGTCGGAAAGACGGATAAGTACCTGCCAACCGAAAGACTCACGAAAATGGGCGACAATGCGGGGGTATCAAGCCTATTGTTCCCCAAGGACAAGTCATGAATTCAGCGGATGTTCGAGCACAGCTTGTGTACGCCCTTCGTGACGACCTCATTGGTCCAGATCCAGATGACCCTCGCGATGCAGCTCACTAGACAGAGAGCCTGGATTGGGCGCAGTCACTTGTAGCCCGATTTGAGGCGCTTAGGGAGAAGCGCGTTTTCTAGAAGAATGCAGTAGTAACCTATACAAACCCACGGTCGCCAAGTATATGGCGGGACCTGGGTAACGTCGGCTCTGGTGCAGTTGCTGACAATCGTGTTGTCCACAAGGCCGCTTGGCGAGCGGGGCCGGACCCGCTCGCTCCATGTTAACGCGAGTAGCGGTTGTGCGGTGGTTACGGCTACCGCCAGGTATACGGCGGCACCGGAGTGGCGTCGGTTCCGGGTGCCACACACGTGGTGGCGTCGACGAAGCCCGCGCAGGTGCCACTCGAGTGGTCGGCGCGTAGCTCCACGTCACCGATGAGCCCGCCTCCGGTCAAGTTTCGTCCCTCGAAGTAGTCGAGCGGGTAGAAGGTGGTCATCGCCTGCGAAGTGCCGCTCACCGTGAAGGCGCTGCCCAAGATCGTTAGTGCACCCACGGTGCCACCACTGACCTTGGCGCCCAGTACCTGCGCGTGGTCCTGGATGCGTGCGGTTCCAGTCACGCCAGTGCCAGTGACCAAAGCATAAGGCCCGACGTAGACGGTCGAGGCCAAGGTCGACGGACCGCAGCCGCCGCCATTGGCAACGCGGACCGTACCCGACGGGCAGGCATCCTGAGTGCCGTTCTGGAAGCCTTCGGGCCATGCACCGGCAAGTTGGATCATGTACGGATAGCGTGGCACTGTGTTGTACGCCTGATCCCAGACGATGTTGTACCAGGCTGACGGTGTTCCAGTAACCACCAGGAATAGAGACTCGCCGGAATTGACGCAGAATGTGAGCGCACCGTCCGAGCCCTTTTGCAACGCACTGTAGCGAGCCTTGGTGACTCCACTATCCGTCGCTACGAGGCCCCAACGCCAGTCGGGACTCGAGGGCGAAGAGGTGACACCGCGGAAGGTCACTGTAACACTCGTCGCGCCCGATTCTGGGAACAGGCGAATGACGTTGTAGCCGTAGCGCTGGGGTGCCCAGTTCAGCGGCGAGATGAAGCGGCGATTGCTCGCGTAACTCGTATCGAGCGGCTCCACCTTCGTCGTGCGTAGCCGGCGAATATTCTGCGAGGTGTTCGTCGTGGTCCCATATTTGGAGCGGTATAGGGCGCCCTGATTACCACCTGCCGTGCTTTGCGGGGCCGGATCTTGATAGTCCCAGGTGATGTTGTGCATCGCCCAATCGCCCATGAAGTCGTTGAGTTGGGCGACGCTCCAACTCATGGCATTGCGAATGCCCGTGAACGGATCGGCGGATGCTGCACCGGTCCAGATGGCATTGACTGCACTGAAGCAGTACTTGTCCTTGAGATACTCCATGAACTGCCAGTTGCAGTACCGGTCACGCGTCGAGCCCAGGTATAGATGCGGCATGTTGGCCAGCATCTCCGAGCAGTGTACTTCGGTCGTGTGGTACTCGGTTTGCTGCTGCGCTGCCCAGTTGGCGTGGCTTTCATAGATCCAGCCGCAGGTGTTCGATTGGTTGCACGCCTGCCCCCCTTCGACCGACTGCACGCCGTGCATGAACTCATGCGCCAGGCCCCAATGGTCCGAAAGCCCGCCCGTGCCAATCCACATGCCCATTCGGCCTGTTCCAAACGAGCCGCCCGTGAGCCCCCAGTCGGAATGCACATGAATATTCGCCTTGTACTTGGTCGCGGTATTGCAGAACGGTTCGCGCATGTACATCGGACTACCAAAGTACAGGCTCCAAACGGTCTCAAGATGGTCCACCGCTGATTGCGCCAACGCTGCCGTAGTGCTGGCTTCATCGCCGTAGACTGCAAAGTGAGCCGACTCCGAGCGCAGTGTCATCGCTGAGCAGCACGTGTCGTTCTGCGGACCTCCCGCTGTCCAAGTGCCAGCGGTGCAAGTCGAGGGAGGCGCCGCCGGGCAATTGCTCGCCCAAGTGGTCGTCGATGTGCCAGCGTCGCAAGTGCCGGGAGTGCCACCTGTTGCCGGCGTGCCACCTGTTGCCGGCGTGCCACCTGTTGCCGGCGTGCCGGCCGTTGCGGACGCTCCACCCGCAGCTTTAGAGCCGCCTGTTGCGGGAGTTCCACCTGTCGTCGCCGCACCACCGCCTGCCTTCGAGCCGCCGGTAGCCGGAGCGCCGCCCGTTGACTTGGTACCGTTGTTCGTACTACCGCCGGTCACCGCGGGGGCACCACCTGTTGGAGCCGCCCCTCCCGTTCCCGATGTCGCACCGCCGACGCTTCCTGTGGTGCCACCTGTATTGGCCGGCGCGCCCCCGGTACCCAAACCTCCTGTGTCGGCTCCGCCCAAGCTGCTGGCGTTTCCACCCGCCGCTTTGGTTCCACCAACCGCGACCGACCCGCCGAGATTCGCCGCGCCCCCCGTTTGGTTGACGGCAGTCGAACCTCCGGCACCGGAACCTGAGGAACTATCCGATCCACTGCAACCCAGTACGAATGCCAAAGGAACAAATGCGGGCAAAAGTAGGGTGCGGTTCATGGAGGAACTCCTTCGGACACCGGGCTTGCCGGTCAAATTAGTAGCAATCAAGAGTGACAACCGTATCGAAGCCAACTCCGACTTGTATGAGCGACGGCAGCTCCCGGAAATAGTTCAGAAAAAGATGTCCGGGGCCCGGCCTCTCACGATTGGTTACATCTTCGTACAGGGCGAAAATCGGCTTGGTTTTGGGTTGCTGGTCGCAAGAGTGCAATCGCTCGAGAGTCCGGCAAAAGCGCCGGTTGAGAGCTGCCCGTGTGAGCTTGGCCCGCAGAATCGTCAACCGCCGTTGATTTACTAACCAGCAACCAGCAACCAGCAACCAGCAAGGTGTGTCCCGCGTGCCGTCACGACAGATTCATGAACCAATGTCTGCCTGAAGGCTAAAGGGTCGCGGCTCCCGATCTGAACGTCGCCGCCAGCTGTCAGCCGTTGCCCAGAGTCTCGAGAGCTGAGAGCTGAGAGCTGAGAGCTGGCTAAGGAAAGATGCCGGAGCGCTCATACACCTCTGCCACGCGATCGATTGCTAGCACCCACGCTGCAGTTCTCAAGTCGGGAAGCGTGCGTGCATGATACAAGTCGCGCACGGCGCGGTAGGCAATGCATTGAGTGTTCTCGAGGGCACCGCGCACGATTTCGTGCTCGGTGGGTCCGAGTGCCAGGCTCCTTCGAACCGTGAGGTCCAAAGATTTTCCGGTGAGTCGTTCGAGCGCTTCGGCGAACCGTTCGCCGACGGTCTTCTCCCAGCGAGTGATGAGGCGTTCAAAACTCACATGCTCGAGGTTCTTAAGCCATTCGAAGTAGGATACGGTAACGCCGCCGGCATTGAGAAATACATCCGGAACTACCGTGATGCCTGCATCTCGCAACAACTTGTCGGCCGCGGTCGTAACCGGGGCATTCGCGGCTTCCGCCACCACCTTGGCGCGAATCCGAGGCGCGTTGGATTCGACGATTTGGTGCTGTAGCGCAGCCGGCACCAGGATATCGCATTTGAGCTCGAGGGCTTCACTCGTAGCGATGTTTTCGCCTCCCGGAAAATCCCTGATGCTGCCCGTTTGCTGCCGATGCAAGACGACTTGCTCGAGAGACAGCCCGTCCGGGTTGTACACGGCCCCTTCGATTTCAGCTAACGCAATCAGACGCGCTCCCGCTTGTTCGAATGCCTGCGCCGCGTGATAGCCGACGTTACCCAGCCCCTGCACAATGACGGATTTACCGGCGATGCCGCAGGTGAGCCCGAGCGGCTTTAGCATCGTTTCGTCTTCGAAGAGTTCACGGATGCCGTAGTATACGCCCAGCCCTGTCGCCTCTTTGCGACCAGGAATGCCGCCGAGCGAAAGCGGCTTGGCCGTGACGCAAGCCGCAGCATTGAGGTCATCGGGACGCAGAGCCCGATACGTGTCGGAAATCCAAGCCATTTCCCGCTCGCTCGTCCCGTAGTCGGGAGCGGGAACGTCCACCGATGGCCCCAGAAAATTCTTCTTCATCAACTCGAAGGCGTAGCGACGCGTAATGCGCTCGATTTCGCGCGTGCTGTGCCGCTTGGGGTCGATGCAGACGCCGCCCTTGGCGCCGCCGAACGGGACGTTCACGAGTGCGCACTTCCAGGTCATCCACATGGNNGCTCGAATTTGGTCCAGCAACCCCGGAGCGTGGGTCGTGAATGTAGCTGCGTTATCGAATTGGGCTTGCACGTCACGGAAAAAACCAGTGTCCGGCATTATTCTTATCTACCTCAATGTTCGGCAACTCGGAGCAACTTCGTAGGCCTCGACGACTATCAGCAACCGTTGACTAAACGCTACATCGGCATTGCAGTCCTGCCGCACTCTACGGTGT
>PMCK01000353.1:9603-9767 GCA_003154095.1 Myxococcales bacterium
TGTGGACGCCAAAGGGACCATTGTCCAACACGCCGCACCAACGCCAGTGGCAAGCTGGCCAGCTGCCTTTGAACTTCCGATTCGTTATCTTGGACCAGAACGAAATCGTAATTACCGAGCATGACCGGATTGATTCCAGAAATCTTTTGGTCCCTGGATGCAGC
>PMCK01000591.1 GCA_003154095.1 Myxococcales bacterium
TTGCATGTCGAATGGTCAGGAGACCTTGTACGGCTCTGAAACATCCTCTTTGCTGAGAAGTTCAATCGACTTTTTTCCGCTTTTTCCGGAAAGTCACGGGCTGCACATCTATACCAACGCTCAGGTCGGACTTTGGTTTGGGCAATTCATGCATCCTGACTGGGACATGTTCCAGAGCGGTCACGAATGGGGCGCCTACCATGCCGCGGGCAGAGCAATCTCCGGAGGCCCCGTCTACGTTTCCGACAAGCCGGGCGCGCATGACTTCAATCTACTTCGAAAGCTCGTGTGCAGCGACGGTACTGTGCTCCGCTGTGACGGCCCCGCTGTGCCCACCGCGGATACACTCTGTACCGATCCCACGGTGGATGACGCATTGCTCAAGATCTGGAACCGTAACGGCAAGTCCGGGATCATCGGGCTCTTCAATGCTAAATCCGATGTCGGCAGCCAATCAGCAGAGCGGCCCGCTACCGTCTTCAAACCGGCGGACGTGCCCGGTTTGTTAGGCGAAAGCTTTGCCTGCTATGCGCATGTGGCTCAAACATTGTCGTTGCTGAGTGCCGAGCAGGAGCAGTGGTTATCGCTCGGTCCGCGAGAATTCGAGCTTTACACGATTGTTCCCCTTAAAAACGGCTTTGCGCCCGTCGGGCTCACCGATAAGTTCAACAGTGCGGGTGCGCTGGCGAACTTGACCTGGACAACAGACAGAGTTTGCGAGCTTACCCTGAAGGACTCGGGCACATTTCTAGCGTACGCTGATCAGAGGCCAATGTCAGTTCAAATTGGCGACTTGGAAGTGCCATTCGCGTTTGATGAATCGACACACGCTCTGCGCCTCTCAATCTCCAAACCGGGCGTGAATCGAATCCGATTCGCGTGGCTGCCACGGGGTAGTCATTAGATTCCGGCAAGTGCCCCCAATTAGGTCAACGAAAACGTGTGCCGACTAATGAAGGTTCAGTAACTTCTCCAGTTCGCGCGAGAAGAGTTCGAATGATTGCGGTGAGGACACGACATTACCAGCTTCGGCTTGACCCGGAGCTCGCACCAAGAGTGGCACCGACCGATCACTTAGCTCGGCGTTGCCGTGGTTCGTTCCCGATTGCTCTTCGCCGAAGAAATAGCTGGGCTTGAGTGCAATAAAGAAATCGCCGCCACGACTCGGCTGGACGGACCGACACACGAGGGCGTCCAATGATTCATCTGCGGCCCCTGGGCAATCCGCCGCAAAGGCGGAAGTATCGAATACCTTTGCTACGGCCGTAACCTTCGAGAGCTCAGCCGTGATTGCGGCGAACAATTTGGCGCGCCGTGTCGGGTCGAGGCCCTTACCTTTATCCGAAAGATAAAGGTAGGGATCAACGAATGCCGCGATTTCCCCCTTCCCTAGCGCCTTTTCGGCCGCCTTTGTTGCAGCCTTTTCGAGTAGTGCGGGCCGCAACCGTTCCGTTACTTCCTGCGGACGTGCGCCGATTGCGCCCGCCTCATGAAACTGGTTAGCCTGAACCCGGCTGACTTCCGGAAGTGGGACAATGCCATGATCTGCGGATAAGACGGCCGCCCAATGCTCTGGGCCCCTTCGGCGATCGAGCTCCGCGAAGAACCAAGCCAGTGAGGTATCGAGCCGTAACAATTCGTCCCATGCTTCCCGCGAATCCGGTCCAAATAGGTGACCAATGTAGTCATTCGCCGATAACGAAATCGCGAGAAGTACTGGACGCTCCTTAGGGGTATTGTCGATTGCCAATAGACCTAATTCGAGCAGCATGCGATCGGATTCGGGGTTCGCGCGGAACGCTACGAAGGGCTGTGATGAATGGCTCGGTTGATGCGGAAATTTGGCCCCGTACTGGGCATAGTCGGTTTCGCCGGGCTGATCGTCATTCGTAATGGACATCTCGGATACCCAATTGGAATCGAGCGGCATCCACACTTGTTCGAGACGCGGCTTGATTGCCGCTTGTCCAATTGCCGGCAAAACCCAATCAGGAAGGCGCTGCGTGAATGCGTTGGACGACACGAATTGCCCCAATTTTGAATCAAACCAAAGCGCCAAATCGGGGTGCTGACCGCCACCGAAGACCGCACCGCGGTCCTTGATTGAAAGTGAATACACCCTCGCCGCCGGATTTTGACGTTTGTATCTATCAGCGACGACTTCACTCTTGATAGCTTTCAGAGAAGCTCCAAATTCTGGTCGCTCACCCTCAGCCGTAACCAAACGCGTAGATTCATCGACAACGATTCCCGCGGCGTGGCCTTGCGTCCAAATTTCATTGGCGACGATGCCATGCTCATGCGGTGCTTTGCCCGAGTAAAGGGATGCGTGCCCCGGCGCCGTTTCTGTGATCGCGTAGCCAAAGCGAACATCCTGGTACCAGGTCCCTTCTTTGCGCAATCGGGCAAAGCCGCCTGACAGGGGCAATCGCGCCAAGCGCTCCGTCGTAACCCACGCTGCCAATTGATCCACGACGAGCGCCACCGTTACTTGGTAGGCGCCGTGATTCACGGTGGGACTTGAAGCCGCTGGCGCGGCACTTGGCGCAAGCACCGGAGTTGCTGGTCGTTGAATGGCGCTTGGCGAGGTCTGAGCCGCGCAGGCCATCAGAGAAAGCAGGCCAATTGCGCTAAGTCGAGGGTTCATAGGGGATCTCTCGCTGGCCTTGATGACATACAAGTGACGGACCGGCAACGGCAAGTCGCCGCGAGCCGTTTTGGGCGCAAACGCGCGCTTCCTCTGGATGAACTCACCTAGTCGTTTCCGGCGTGACGTAACTTCGTCATTGAACTGGCGCATCTTGATAGGGTGAGAGAATTAGAATCCAATAGTCGCAGGACGCGCAAGACGCGGGAAAAACGCGCGCGGTCCATCGGCCCCTATCGCTTTCTGGTGGCGGCCGCATTGTGCGGGGCATTCATGCTTTCCTGCTGGACTCGGCCGGCGTCGCTACCTACCTACGCTGCACGGTCGCGGGTCGCTTTCGGGCGGGAAGCCCTCGATACTTCCGAGCTGGTCGTCGTTTTGACCTGGGACGGAGTCCGTTGGCAAGAAGTCATGAACGGCATCGACGCCCAACTCGAACGCCAAATGAGCCGGACGCCGCATCTGGATCGGAGCCCCGAAAGCCTGCTCCCCAACTTGCATCGGCTCGCCACCAGTGAAGGAGTCCTCCTGGGCGACGATGCTGCTCCAATCACCGCAAGCAGCCCGAGCACGGTGTCGCTGCCCGGTTATTCGGAAATATTTTCCGGACGCAGTCCCACCTGCTCCAACAATGACTGCCCCGCTACCGAAAAGCCCACGCTGCTCGATGAATGGCAGGCAGCACATCCGGAGACTCCGATGACGATTATTAGCTCTTGGTCGAGAACCCCGCGGGCGGCCGCGAGGGATCTTTCACCGATTGCAGTTTCGGCGGGCAGAGCGTTCGTCGTGCGACCCGATGAGTTTTGCAATTCAGCTGAGCTCTGTAAGCAGTTCAACTCGGGCGCACAACTCGCACCCTGGCCAGGGACGGATGACTACCGTCCCGACCGAGCCACGGCGTCCCTTGCTCTCACGTACCTTCAAACGCATCACCCGCAATTCCTCTTCGTCGGGCTCGGCGACACGGACGAGTACGCGCACCGCGGAGACTATGACGGCTACCTCGGAGCACTGCGCCGCGCCGATGATACCCTGGGAGCCTTACACCAGTGGCTGAGTGAGCAACAACGACAAGGTCATCGCACTTTGCTGGTTGTCACCGCCGATCACGGCCGCTCGAGCGCGTTCATGCACCATGGCGGCGCTCCCGAAGCCGCAAGGGTATGGGCGCTTTTTGCTGGATCTGTAGTGACGGCACGCGGTCGTCTCATCACGACACCCAGGCGCTTAGCCGATATCGCACCGACGATTCGTTCGACGCTCGGTCTAGCCAGCGACACGAATCCCGCGGCAGGAACTAGCCTCTTTCCGTTGCTTTCACCGAGCGAGCAAAATGGCTCAAGGTTGTTTTCTTATCCCGAGCCGGCGAAGTCGGAAGTCAGCCATCAGCATTCAGGTATCATCTCTCAGCCAGAAAATCAGAAATCCTGATAGCTGACAGCTGATGGCTGATAGCTCCGTTAATTCGCTACTTCAGCGGCAAGGGACGCACGGAACGCGAGTAATTGACGGAGCGAGGTCGATTGCGCCGCACGCGGTCCAATGTGTGCAGTTGTGCGTCGATACGGGGCTCGTCTGGCAAAGGCCGACGCCTTTGGTAAGTTCCGTCGGACTCCATTTCGTAAACTCGAGAATTGTCTAGCGCGATTGGGGTCAAGCACTCAGTTACTATCTGGCGGCGGATGACTTCATTCGAGATCGGAAAAATAACCTCGACGCGTCGATCGAAATTGCGTGGCATCCAATCGGCGGATGAGAGAAACATCTGTTCCTCACCCGCGGGGCCAAATATGAACACCCGCTCATGCTCCAAAAACCGTCCGACGAGCGATCGAACTCGGATGTTTTCCGATACACCGGGTATGCCCGGTCGCAGACAGCAGATGCCTCGAACGACCAGCTCTATCTGCACGCCCGCCTGGGATGCCCGGTAAAGCGCGATAATTACCTTCTTGTCGACAATCGAATTCAACTTGGCAAAAATTCGGCCTTCCTTGCCTTCCAAGGCGCGAACGGTCTGCTGCTCGATTCGCTCCAATATGCTCGATCTTAGGCGCACGGGCGCCACGAACAATCTGCGGTATTCGGACTTATTCGAGAAGCCCGAAAGTGCATTGAAAAGCTCGGAAGCGTCTTCCCCAATGCTCGGATCGCAGGTGAAGAACCCTGTATCCGTGTAGACCTTGGCCGTTGTCGCATTGTAATTGCCCGTGGACAAGTGAACGTAGCGACGCAGTTCTGATCCCTCGCGGCGCACGACCAAAAGCGCCTTGGCGTGGGTCTTGATGCCAGCGGTGCCGTAAAACACGTGGACCCCGGCCCGCTCCATGGCACGCGCCTGGCCGATGTTGTTTTCCTCGTCGAACCGAGCCTTCAATTCGATAGAAACGGCCACCTGCTTGCTATTCTCGGCGGCACGAATCAGCGCCTTGACCGCTTCGGACTTAACTCCGGTCCGATACATGATCATCTTGATTGCGAGCACGTTGGGATCGTCCGCCGCAAAACTCAAAAACTCGAGCACGGGGGTGAACGAGTCGTACGGATGATGCAGCAATATGTCGGATTGCCGGATTGCCGAGAACGGATCACTCGATTCTTGCCACTGAACGGGAACCCGCGCCGAAAAGGCGGGATCGCGCAGTTGTGGGCGCGAAAGTGACGCAATTTGCATCAGCCCCGATAAGCCTAGGTGACCTTCGACATCGTAGACGTCATCATCTTCGATTTCGAGTTTCTCGAGCAACATTGCTCGAATGTCCGCCGGGATGCGCGGCGCAACTTCGAGGCGCACGGCCGCTCCGAAGCGACGACGCCGTACCTCGCGATCGACCGCCGAAAGTAAATCCGATGCCTCGTCCTCCAATATGTCCAAATCCATGTCGCGCGTCACCCGAAATGGATAAGATGCCTCGATGAGCATCCCGGGGAAGAGATCATCCAGACTATTTTGCATCAACTCTTCAAGAGCCAAGAACTCAATCGAAGCCTCTGGCGACAGGCTATCACCAGGCCCAGCAGAGGGACTGATTTGAACGAACCTCGGCAGTGTTTCAGGAACCTTGACGAAGGCCAGCCGGCTCTCGGAGGTTTTGGGATCAGCTGCCTGCACCGCCAAGGACAGCGAGAGGTTGGACAAGAACGGAAACGGGTGACCTGGATCGAGCGCCAGCGGAGTCAACACGGGAAATACGGACGTGCGGAAATACGCGCGGGCCTTAGCCTGAAGCTCTGGACTCAAACTGGCCCAGCTTCGAACTTGAATGCCCGCGTCACTGAGCGCGGGCATCAATTCATCCAGAAAAAGCTTGGACGCGGTGTTCAACTGCCGTTGAGCGATCTCACGTATTTTGGCCAATTGCTCCGCTGTACTCAAGCCGTCAGGAACTGGCTCAGTGATTTCCGCATCCAGCTGCTCGTGAAGGCCCGAGACGCGAATCATGAAGAACTCGTC
>PMCK01000329.1 GCA_003154095.1 Myxococcales bacterium
GAGGCAACAATAACCTCTATACAAACGCCAATAATGGTACTGGCAGTTGGTCACAGATAAGCTCCACTATTGGAGCATGCTATTCGCGAGCCATTGTACCGCTCAGCAACGGACGTTTGTTTGTGATAGGAGCGGGATGGAATGGTAGTAGCTTAAATAATGTTACATATGGTGANNTTTGGGTCTTGGCGGCACGCTGAACACGGGCGGCGTCGCCACCACGCTCGTCTCGAGTGGCGGCAACCTTTCTGCGGGTGGTTCATCGCGCGGCAGCGGCGGCGCGACGACAGGCTCGACGGTGAAGAGCACGGGCGGCAGCCAGAATACGGGTGGTATCCCGAACACGGCAGGGACGGCTAACGATGCAACGGGTGGACTGTCTGCGTCCGGCGGTGTTCAGACAACGGGCAAGAGCAGTGTCGGTGGCACATCGAGTAACGGCGGCACCAGCTCCAACTCGATCAGTACTGGCGGCACCAGCGCAGCAACACCAAGCGGGCAAGCGGGTTCATCGCCGGCAAACGGTGGTGCGGGGCAGGACTCAGGCAACACAAGCTTCAGTGCCGTGTCGCAAGCCACGAACCCCGGCGGTTGTGGATGTCGTGTCCGCGGGCGAGACTCGAACGGTTTCGCGGCGTGGCCGCTCGCGTTGTTGACGCTGTCTNNCGGTGGCCAGGCTCGACGACAAGGAATTGAGACTTTGGCTTCCTTGGCCGCTCGGACCAAGAGGGTGAGCCCGTGACCGCCCTCAATGTTCTTTTCTTGTTCTTGTCGCTGCTGTACGGAATAATGGGTTTCAGCTTTCGCTCCCGAGTTGACCCGGTTTTTAGCACCTTTCCTCCCATTTCAGGCTTCGGCGGACCTCGAACCGACGGGGTAGTGCATGACATAGACTTATTGGACTAACTGCACGGTCCGTTACAAGTTGTAATGAGTCTCGGGACACCGATTGGAGAGGTAATTGTCACTCGCGTTCAAAAAATTTGGCTGCGACAGGACGGACTCCTTCATGCGGAAAATATCAGCCGCGAGATGCAAAGCTTGGCCGACGCTCAACAAATCCTTGCCGCCTGCCGGAAAGTGGCGGGAGGAGTGATACGCCCGATATACATCGATACGACGATAGCGGGACCGGTGAGCCCCGAAGCACAGGCTGAATACACTTCCGCGAACGCAGCGAGTGTCGTCAACGCAATCGCCATTCTCACCAAACACTGGGCTGCTCAACTCATCGGAAACTTCGTGCTTGAACGGCAACGCAAGGAGATTCCCATGCGCCTATTCCAGGAGGAGTCAGTGGCGGTGCAGTGGCTGCAAGACCACTTGCACGTTTGATCGGGTCGTTGCTGCGTGTGACTATTGCCGAGTGCCGCTTGGCGGCACTGCCAGGCAATGCTCAAGGCCACTTCACGCGCTCAAGCCCGGATAAAAGGCTGAGGTGCGGGTGCCACACACAAGCACCACACAATGCCAGGCTCTCGACTATCTCTGTCCAACGAACACGAGGATCAATATCGCGGCGCTATAACGAGCCTATTTGTAGCCACGTGCCTCTGTTCCAAAAGCTTATTTATTGTCGTTGCGGCACTGGGCTACGGGTTGCAGAACATTCGCAGCGCCATTTCTCGGTGTAACGGCGTGACTAAATGATTTGCCGCAATACAGCGAGCCGGCCGGGACGCCTACCCCTGGTTGCCCCTACGCAGTGACCCTCGGCGACGTGAATGGCGACAAGATGGTTGACAAGTAATCCGACTGCCAACTCAATCAGCGTGCTGATGAACGCGTGTCGCTAAAACGACTTTTCGAATCGGGGTGTCCTAATCCGGAACCGATGCGTCACCGGGACCATCGGCAACAGGTCCATCTCGGAGGTGACGTAGCCGTTCGTCCAGCTATTGATAATCAAGGGTTTCCCGCTTGGTCCAACTTGGTCCGACACGACACCGATGTGCTCGGGTCGTGAATCCCCCATTGTGTCGAGAAACGCCACATCGCCCGGAAGCCATGTCGAAGACGCGGGCAAGCTCTCGAAGTGTCTCCGAAAGTAGACGAGAAGGTTCCGGACCCGACGGTGGTCGATGTTGCGATCGGGCTTCACAATCGCGGGATACGCACGCGGGGTCGTCGCGCGGTCCTCGCTCAATAACGATTGCAGATCGTAACCCGCATTGCGCAACGCCCGAACCACGACGTCCGTGCACACGCCTTCGTCGCGAGGCATGTCGCCATTGGGGTAGTCGAGAACACGATAGGTTTCGACGTAAGGAGTCGCCAAGAGCACGGTCTTCTTCGCGCCAATCAGGATATCGAGCGCTGTTGGAATTCCATCCCGGTCGGGATCATCGTTGCCCAGGTTCGCCACGCGCTTCGTTGGAATGGCCGCGGCCGGACAGGCTTCAACCGCCGCTCCTTCAACGTAGCGAAAGCAAGCCCCGTTGTCCGCGACACGAATCCGTTCATCGGGGGACTTCGCGAGCCAGCTTGGCGCCGTCAGGCGAACCCGCGCCAACAGATCCGAGTAAGGCCCAGTGTCGCGCGTGATCAATTCTTCGAGTCCCGGGTAGCTCGTAGCTTGCGCCTGCGCCAGTGCACTTGGCAACGCCGTGGTCGTCCCCGCTACTGCCAACGTCAGCGACCGCAGTTGGCCGCGCGCGGTGCGGTAAACGAACACGCAAGACAACAGAACCGCCGTCAGGACCCAAATCAGGCGGAACCAATGGCCAGGCGGATGCAAGGTCCTCTAGTTTACCGAAGCCGCGAAACAAATCTGCCGCGTTCCATGGGCGATCTCATGATTCGCTAGGTTTTGGCCCTCTGGAGCATCGAAGCGCTTCCCCTGTAAGGTATTGCCCGCTCGGGACACCAGTGCACCGAACCCTGGAGGACTCGCTAAATGACACGCTTATTCAATGCTTCGACTGTGCTTGTCCTGTTCGTGATGGCCGCTGGCTGCAGTAGCTCGGAGAATCCGGCAAGCAGCACGGCAAGTACCGGCGGTGCCAACGTGGGTATAGGAGGGGGCGCACCCGGCGGCAACGCTGCAACCGGCGGAGCCCACGTCAGCACGGGCGGCAGCCTTGCGAGCACCGGCGGCAGTCTTGCGAGCACCGGCGGCAGTCTTGCAAACACGGGCGGCGCGAACCCCGGCACCGGAGGCAGTCTCGCAAGCACGGGTGGTGCTGCAACCGGCGGAGCTAACGGGGCCACGGGCGGCACCAAGACAAGCACGGGCGGCAGTCCTGCGAGCACAGGCGGCAGTCCTGCGAGCACAGGCGGCAGTCCTGCGAGCACAGGCGGCAGTCCTGCGAGCACAGGCGGCGCCAATTCGGGCGGCAACTCGGCGGGAACTGGCGGCACGTCCGCGAGTTTGACCTGCACCTTACCGCGTGGGCCGGACTCCGAGCCCGGCATGACTTGCGCCTTCTACTGCGATGACCTGCTGACCCTGTGCTCTACCATGGCCGGGTTTTCGACGAAGGCCCAGTGCACGAGCAACTGCAACGCCACGTTTACCGAGGCTCAGCTTTGCTGCCGCGCCGCCCACCTGATGAACGGGACGACCCCCGCGACATACTGCAAGGACGCCATCGGCCAAGGTTCTTGCCCATAGCGTCCTAGCTCAAGTGCCCAGTTCGAGAGATTTGGCCTCGCAATGAACGAGCCTCAGCGGCCCCGTCCTGGTCGTTGTCACGCGGCGTAGTAGGGTGCCCCGTGATGACGGTCACGGGACTCGCCGCTGTTCTGCTGGGTCTCGAGAGCGTCGTGACCCTGCAGGTGTCCGGGCCATGCCCTGATCGCGAAGACATCGCAAGGGAACTCGCGGGCGTCATTGGTGAGGTTCGCCCGGCGGAGCAGCCCGACCTAGCGACGGTCGATTCCACTTCCGGCACGGTTCGCCTGGAGCTGCACCGCGCAGACGGAACATTGGTTGGCGAAAAGCAATTCGATCCGGCC
>PMCK01000301.1 GCA_003154095.1 Myxococcales bacterium
GACCCACTCAATTGGAATTCTTGGAATCGCGGCGGCGTTGCTCGTCGGCTGCGGTGCATCGACACCCACCAAAGAACTACAGGACGCAAGAGCGGCCTATCAAGAAGCAGCACGTGGCAACGCGGCCGAGCTAGTCCCTGATAAGCTCCTCTCGGCAAAGCAGTCACTCGACAAAGCGGAAGCTGCTCATAACGAAGACTCAGGCTCCGTTCAGGAGAAGAGCCTCTCGTATGTCGCGCAGCGCATGGCTGAATTAGCGGTAGCGCTTGCCGGCCAGGCGCAGGCTCAAAAAGACGTTGTGGACGCCGAAAAGAAGTTCGACGAAACCCAAGAGTCCATGCGCAAGCAGGCTCAAGACGAGGCCGCCCGCACGACCATGGCCCTCAAGGCCAATCAGGATAAGCTCGACAAGGTTCGTAAGGATCTCGCCGATGAGAACAACAAGGTAGGCGAGCAGGCCAAAAAGCTTGCCGCGCAAGAAGCGGATCTCAATGCCAAGAAGGCCGAGCTAGAGGCACGTCAAAAGGAACTCGAGGCCGAGAAGGCTGCGCGCGCCCTCGCGGAGCAGAAGCTTGCCGCAGCGTTGAAGTCGCTGGAGGATATCGCGAAGGTCGCCAGAACTCAACGCGGGCTAGTGATTACGCTTTCGGGAGAGGTGCTCTTCGTTACAGGCAAGGCGGCCCTCTTACCTCTTGCAAAGGACAAGCTCGCAACAGTAGCAAAGTATTTGCAGCAAGAGCCCGATGACAAGAAAATCGTAGTGGAAGGCTATACGGATTCCGTCGGCAAAGACGACGCCAATATGAAGCTGTCCCAAGCGCGCGCTGACACGGTTCGCGAGTATCTGGTGATGCAAGGCGTCAAACCCGACCGCATCTCGGCCGAGGGCAAAGGCAAAGCAAACCCCATCGCCGACAACAAAACAGCCGAAGGCCGAGCCAACAACCGCCGCGTCGAAATCGTCATCAAATAAGGGCAAGCGCGAGATAGAACTCGTCGCAATTCCTGCGGATCCAGCCAGGCGCGAGGCATGCCTCGCGCCTGACTTAACCCGTCGAGATGCGACGAGCTAATCCTGTTCGCGACTTTCCGAAAAGGCGAGTTCGAGTCCGAAACGCCATTCCTTCGGGAGCTAAGCCGGGACGCGACTTTTCGAAAAGGCGAGCCCGAGATAGGGTTCGACGCGAATCCTTCGGATCCAGGCAGGGTCGAGGCATGCCTCGACCCTGGCTTAATCCGTCGAGATGCAACGATCTGAGCCGTCACTCGACTCTTATTTCCCGCTTGGAGTCGCCTTGCGCTCGCTCATCTTAACTTGCATGATGCAAGGCTTCTTAACCACCACTTTATGCTTGAGCTCATGCCGAAGTACACAAATCGGAACCGTGCCGGTCCCGCCATCGTTGGTCGCCAACTCGATTCGCCCATCCACGAGCAGAGTCGCGGTGAATTGCGCTGTGCCTCCAGGGACTTCGTTACAGGCTTCTACCAATTGACGCATCGTCTTTTGGGCAACCTGCGCATTCATGTTCGAGACAATGCCGCAGTCCGTGAACATAATCGTCGCGTCGACTGACCCTATCGGCGGGTTAGATTCATCCTCGGCACCGGATGCGGCGGGCGACGCCGATGCGACGGGCGCAGCGCTGGGCGTGGGATCGCGACCACGTGTGCAGGATGTGGCAGCAATCAACAAAGATAGGCTCAACCCAATTGCGGAATTAGACATAACGATTTTCGAGCCATCAACTGCACCGACTCGGCGCGAGGCCCCTGCAGCGTAACCCAGGACGGCACGAAACATGAACCGCAATAGGCCCCGATTTTTCCGGCCGAAGCCAAAGTCGGCCGACGACTTGTTCGGCGCGATGCCTCCCGCGCGAAGTCCGTCGAGTCGCGAAGATTGGAGCCGCTCCGCGACTTCAGCAAAGGCGAGCCCGAGATAGAACCCGTTGCGATTCCTTCGGATCCAGGCAGGGGCGAGGCATGCCTCGCCCCTGGCTTAATCAGTCGTTTGCTCCCGAGTAAAACGGCAGTTATATCAATCGCGCCCCTTCAATCATCGTCGTTCGGAAATTCTCCTTTGACCCGCCGCATTTATCTCGATAACGCCGCCACTTCGTTCCCCAAGCCGCCGGGCGTCATGGCGGCAATGGCGCACTACGCGAACGAAATCGGGGCCAGCCCGGGCCGCGGCGCCTACGCGGAATCGCGCGAGGCCGGACAATTGCTCGAAACCTGCCGCGAGCGCCTGCGCACGCTGCTCGGCGGCCATTCCTCGGCCCACGTCATCTTCACGCTCAACGCGAGCGACGCCCTGAACCTGGCCATTCACGGGCTGCTGTCCCCGGGCGACCACGCGATGACGACATTCATGGATCACAACTCAGTGTTGCGGCCGCTGACGGAATTGAAGAATGCGGGTGTCATCGAGCAAACCCGCGTGCCCTGCGATCCGAACACGGGCCTTTTGGATTTGACGGCACTTGGACGCGCGATACGGAAAAATACGCGCTTGATTGCAGTCGCGCATGCGAGCAATGTCACCGGTACCCTGCAACCCATCCGAGAGATCGGTAAAATCGCACGCGAGCATGGCATCCCGTTTCTCGTCGATGCCGCGCAAACGGCAGGTCACGTCCCGCTGGATGTCGAAAGCGACAATATCGACTGCGTCGCCGTGCCCGGTCACAAGGGGCTGCTCGGACCGCTCGGAACCGGCGCGCTGTACATTCGCCCGGGCCTCGAGACCAAGCTGCGCACGCTGCGTCAAGGGGGCACCGGTTCCAACAGCGAACTCGACGTACAACCCGAATTCTTGCCGGATAAGTACGAGCCCGGCAGTCACAACGCGATTGGCCTCATAGGACTTTCGGAATCTCTCAAGTACATTCTCGAGCGCGGCGTTGAGAACCTCTGGGAGCACGATCGCGAATTGACCGGAGCAATGCTCAAAGTGGTAGGGCGCGATTTGCCCGGGCTTACTTGGTACGGCCCGCGCAAATTAGCGCAGCGCGTCGGCGTTTTCTGCGTGCGCCTCGAAAACTACGAAAAGCCGCAAGATCTCTCGGACGCCCTGGAAACCCGCTTTGGCCTACTCACCCGCTCGGGCATTCACTGTGCGCCGCTGGCGCATCAGACGATTGGGACGTATGACGTCGGAGGGACTACGCGGTTTAGTTTTGGGGCGTTTACTACGATTGAAGATGTGACAGCATTGGGCGACGCTCTAGAGGAACTAGTTCGACACGTTTAGTTCTGCAGCTGTGGCGGTTGCAGCCGCAGTCGCAGCGGCAGTTGCAGCCGCAGTCGCGGCGGCGGCCACAGCGGCAGCCACAGTTGCCGCCGCGGCAGCAGCTGTGTTCGAGATTCGCTGCGGGGCGTGTGCCCGCCCGTTGGCGCAATTTCCCCGCCGCCGCAGTCGGGTCTTGTCGTGGTTCGGCTCTGCGGCGTCATGCAAATTGCGCCGGTGGGGGGCATGCACACGCCCCTCCGCTCAGAAATCCTCGAACAAGTTGTTGCTCTAATTTCTCTGGCACGTCCGTTGGTTGACGCCATTCAGCGCAAAGATCGTGACCTTGCTAGTCAGGTTCGGCGCGCGCTCAGTAGCGTGGGCCTCAATGTCGCAGAAGCCTTCGGCAACGCATCCGGAAACGCTCGGTTGCGTTTCGAAAGTGCCCGCGGATCGCTGTACGAAGCACAAGCTGGAATTCGAATCGCCATCTCATGGGGTTACTTCACCCAGCAGCAGGCAACGCCAACGCTGGTAGCACTAGATGTGCTCGGTGGCAGGATTTACGGCTTGTCACGGCGTTAGAGCACCTCTGCGTTCAGGCGGCTGCGCCAGGAGGGACCTGGCCATCAGCTGTTCTATTCGCTCTTCGCGCGCTGCACGATGGTCCAAAGCCTTAACGTCCACTGGCCCTGTGTAGACCAGCAATCGACCGCGTTCTTCAAGCAAGGGATCATCCGCGGTCACTGTTTGACCTGCTCCTTCTTGGGCAAGTTCAAGCTCCAGTTCTGCAACTAACCGGAGTCTTTCCGGTCGAGGCAGACCTCGAATGGCCTGAAGGATTTCGTTGACGCTCACGAACATAGTGTAGCGCAGACGTATGTGCTTTGCCAATTGCCTGGGCAATTGGCCCATATCAACTGGCTGTTGGCTTTTCGTGTTGACCCGGGTATGCATGAGTTACGCACACGAACAGCCAAGGGAAGAATCATTGGCTCGCACATAGTTCTGCAGCTGTTGCAGCAGCAGTCGCAGCAGCGGCAGCCACTGCAGCAGCCACAGTTGCAGCCACCGAATCCGCCCGCAGCTTCCACTGTTGCAGTGTTGCCGCGGCCGTGTGCAGTAATGGGAAGCTATTGCTGAATCAGCCTGCTGGCGCGGTCGCAGTATCGGCAGCTGAACTTCGAGCAAAGCACCCCCAAATGACGAACAGGCACTTGGCGCGGCGCTGAAAGCGCCTTGCCAAATGCCTGTTTGATTCGCCTTTGGTTACTGAGTACTAGTCGTCCAAGTTCCTCACTGACACTTCGCGTCGACCTTGGGGGTGGTCTGTCGGGCGGTGGCGGTCAAGTAAGTGGACAGCAATCCCTTGCATTCGTCGTCGGTGTCGCAGCCGGCGTTCGTGCACTTGCCGCTAATGCAGACCTGATACGCGTAAGCATTGGTGCTAGTGTTGGTGGTGCTGTCGACAATCTGTGTTGGGGTGCGGGGGTGGAAGCACTCGGTATCTGCCGCGCACTTCGTTGCTACGCAATCTTTGTTCGCATCGCAATAGGCTTGAGCGTTACCCGTGACAACCTTGCATTCCCTGTCCTCCGTGCAGCCCTTGTATTTGCACTGCGAGTCCACGCAGCTATAGAGGGCTTGGCACTGATTGTCCGCCGTACAAGCCGTTACGCAGCGGTTCGAAACACACGCCTGTCCAGTCAAGCAATCCGTTGTTGCGACAAGGCATTCGACGCNNGGTCGAGCAGAAGGGCGCATCTGCAAGTGTAATCGGATCTTGAGCGAACACCGACGTACAATCCGTTGCAACGGTGCAAGTAGTGGGCGCACGATGGCACGTACTGTTGTCGCAGGTGTATCGAGTGGCGTCACAAGTGCAGTTGGAGCCCTGTGAGTAAGTGCATTCCGTTGCATAGAGTGTCGCGTCTTGCGCGCACAGTGTGGCATCCTGCGTGCACAGCGTTGTCGGTGCGGGGCAGCAATCGGCGGCCGTGGAGCATTGATTGAGGACACACTTCTTGGAGGTGGGTGAAATGCCGACAACCGATTCGGTGCATTGCCCGTTGGCGCAGATCAAACTGCCCGAGCATTCCCCAGTGTACTGACAGGTCTGACCCCTGTCGCTGCCACGCGCCGCCGGCGCCGCGTCATCCTTCGAGCAAGCCACACTGAAGAGTCCAAATGCGGCCAGAATTATCACGAGATTAGAAGTACGAACCATGGTCTTCCCTCCGTGGGGCCGCCTTCGGCCAATTCCGCATTGACCCCTACGATAGTTATGCAGAATTCCACAGTAACGATTACTACGTCAAGCTTACAGCAGTGATTTTCTCTCAAAATGAGCGAGATTTTGCGTTAAATTCAATGAGACGATAATTTGAATATCCAAATCCTCCTCAAAAACCGCCGATCATGGCCGCGTTTCCAGATTCATGTGGAAACGACATGTACGCCAATATCCGAGAGAACGGCCACAATGCAAGTGGCCACGGTGGTGGGTGTCTGGCAATGGATTGGATGCGGCGGAAACGCCAATGAGAGACGGCACCAACAAGATCGCTCAAACCAACAGGTCAGGCGAAATGCCGTGCACAGTCGCATCTCGTAAATCATTGCTACTGCGGTGCGCATCGAAACTGGCCGGCTCCTGTCCCATCGTCCAAGCATTGGCCGGAGCAACAATTGGACGGATCAATGCAAGTTTCTCCACTAATTTGGCAACCCGCACGGGTACCCGAACCGTCTCGGCCCAATATTTCATTGCGCCAACAACCAACAGCACTCACGGAGCTGCCCAACAACGGTCAGAAATCACATCGCAGGTCAAAGTCAAATCGCAGCAGTCAACACCAGGTTGGCAGGGGCTGCCGAGCGGAGCGCAGTTGTTCGCGATGTCGGCGCACACACCGGATGGTGAACAATAGCCCGCGCAGCAATCGGAATTGGCTCTGCAAAATTCACCGGTATCCGCGCAACGGTCGTGACAAGTGAAGTGCCCACCCGGATTGTCTTGCCGGCATTGCGTCGAACAGCATTGACTACTTTGCGTGCAACTCTGTCCGGCGTTACGGCAGTTCTGACCTGGATTTGGCGCTGTGCAGCGGGAAAGCCCAGACAATGTTTGATTGCAATCCATGCTCGATTGCTGACACGAGCATTGCCCTGGGCTGACGCAGATGTCGCCTTCTTGCTTGCAATCAGTCGAACCGCCACCACCGCAAATCGGTACGGAGCCCTGAACATCGCTGCAAGTGGCGGAGCAGCAGTCATTGGAATTAGTGCACGGCTCCCCTAACGGCTGGCAACCGTCCAGGGCCAGACAAACTCGTTGGCTGCTTCCTATGGAACCACAGTGTTTCGAACAACATTCACTGTCGTAGGTGCAAGGGTTTCCGTGCGAGTAGCACAGCGACGGGGCACAAACCGAGCGACTCTGTGATACAATTTGACAAGTATATCCGGGGCAACAGGCGGAGTTCAGCGAGCAAGATTGTCCGAGCGGCGTACAGCCTCCGGCATCCAAGGTCGTGCAATGCCCTTCATTGCACCAATAACCTGAACAGCATGGATTGGGCGTTAGATTTGTATAGCTGCAAGGATCTCCTGCGCAACTTCCGTCGCTGCCATTACTTCCGCCCGCACTCGACCCAAGTTGAATCGCAACTAAATCCTCATGGCAGCCAATCGCCGTCAAGACCGCCGCAATCACCCAAACACGACGATTGTTAGCCCACAGCCGTTCGCCGCTACGGCGAGCCGAATCGGTCAATCGTCGATTTTGCGCGAAGCTAAGGGTGTCCAGGTGGCCGCGGGCCATGAGAATCTCTCCTGGAAGTGTGACGCAACAACCGGGGCGGCTCATCCCCTCTTGTCCAAGTGCCGTCAAAACATCACCCCAACCCCGAATTTTCCCAGTATTAGCGAGTCGGTAGGCCCGGTCACTTGGTGGGTCCCCGCAACAATCACTGGGGCGGGAAATCGACGCAGCCATTGCAAATCGAGTCCAATAATCCAGTGACTGGAAAGGTGTACCTGGGCGCCCACACCGGCCCCGATAGTCCAGCCCAATGAGTGCGCACTGGCTGCCTTGCCGAGCGCCGTGGGGTCGTTTCCAGGTATCCCGGTGACTGCTATCCGACTGCCAGCGGTGGACCCTATGCCCTCGAGCTCAACGGACTTCCACCTCCAAGCACTCACGCGCGCTTGCAATTCTAGAAGTTCCTGGTTGATGTGGACGACACCCTGTTTACCACTCCATTGCGAGATGAACGGGCCGTCGAATGCGAGCCCCACGGACAAGCGTTTCCACAACCGGTAACGGGCGTCAATGGCCGGCGCATACACCCAGTCGAGGCCGTTGTTGTCGTATCCAAGAATGGCGCGACAGGCGATCGTCCAGCGCTGCTGCAGGTTGGGCGAAGGTTTCGCGGGCGTTTTGGCGGGCTTGCGCGCCGCTGCTGGTGGGGGCTTTGCGATGGGTTTGGGTGGATTGTTATTTGTTTTGGGCGGCACGGGAACGACGTTCGAGGGGCTCGTTGCAGTCCCGGTCGGACTCGGATTGGTATTCGTGCCGGTTGCGTTGCCCGTCTCGCCAGGGGAAGGCGTGCTCAAGCGCCGCCTTTGCTGCTCGAGTTCGAGTCGTGCACCGCGCAATGCCTCGACGGCGCGCAGTGCAAAAACGGAAACTGAATCGCCCTCCGAGCGTGTTACCCGAAGCGTGCGTACCAAATCGGCATTCGAGTTGGGATCCGATACCCAAAGTCGCCCTTGAACCTCCTGAACATCCACGAAAACGCCGAGCGCAGCGGTGGCGCCGGTGCGGCGCGCGAGTCCTTCGAGATCGAGTATGTTTTGCTGAGAGCGCCCGGAAGTCGTTACTACATCGAGTCCTTCCGCTGCAAATTCGGAGCGCAACCGAAGTTCGTAAGGCGCTGTATCTTGATCGGCAGCACCCGCTACGACCAGGAGAACGGACGAATCCGCAAAGGCGCGCGGCGCAATTGTCAGTACGACAACCAGGAGCAAAGCCGCAATTTTGGCGAATCGAGCGCTCAAGGCCCAATCATAATCACATTTCCAATCGCCCCGTTAGGATCGCACGCCACGTTCTACGGCAGAACGATCTTGCGTGCGACGCCTGCATAGGGGCCATCGGGGAAACGCGAAACGTATTCACGCGCCAAGCGCTCAGTTCCCGAACGATCGCCAGCAGCTTGCAGAAGCAACAGCCGACGACCCGCGGCCTCGGCGACGAGGGCGCCACTAGGTGCCTCGCGCTCGTACTGCAGGTACCAGTTGATCGCCTCCTTCGAGTTGGAGGGCTCCACCAGTCGACCCAACAGATAAGTGGCGGATTGCGCCGCAAAGGTGCCCTTGAAGCGGCGGCGCAGGGCGTCCAGCGCTTCACGACTCGATTCTGTTCGGCCGAGGAACCTGGCCGCATTGGCGACTGCCATCAAATCGGCGGTATTCGATTCCTCGAGAACCTGAGCCCAGCCCTTCTCCTTGGCTTTTCGGAGGACTGCCGCGTACTCGCCGCGCGCGACATCCGCTGCCCAGCCGCTGCGGCTCGATTCCTTAGCCGTCGAGCTGTCGCTGGTCCCACTGACTTTTCGCAAAGTTGGCGCATCCACGCTGGGACTTGAATCCGAATTCACCTCGGGTGCCGCGGCGCCTGCAGCCTCAGTTGCGGGAAGCGAATCCGTCGCGCCGCCTGATTCTTGGCGCTCGAAGTTGGGATCTCCCACGTAGTGCACGAACTTCTGATCGCGACGCACCTCGACTGGATGCGATAGTCCGGGCCCTTCAACGCTCACGACACCGGATTGCATCTTGAGCTCGAAACGCTGCGAAGATGATTCGAAGTCCAAATTGAAGGCCGTACCGGTAACGTGCACAGTGTAGGGGCCCGCCAGGATTGTCCAGTCTGTCGCCGGCCTATGCACGACATTTACGTTGGCTCCGCCAGTCTCGATCAAGACCGTAGCGCCATGCGTCGTTGTGCGCGCAACCCGGGCGCGTGCTCCGGGCGAAAGTTCGACGACGCTACCTTCGGAGAACCGCAGAGCGAGCGGTTGCTTGGGTAAGGGCGCTACGTATTTTCCAATTGGCGCCGGCAGCGCATTGCCCGCGACTCGGTATTCAATTGGCTTTTCGCCCATGGGCGCGCGGCGCAGGTAGCTAGCCGTCAGCGCGCCGGCGCAAACGACCGCTACGGCGGACGTTGCCAACAACCTTCGCTGCAGCCGCTGCCGGCGAATCGTCACGTCCGCCATGGCCAGCACGTTGAGTTTTAAGCTCGAGTCCGTGAAATCCCGCTCGGGAATGGCGAGCTCATCCCGCACAATCACTCCGAAGCGCTCGAGGTATGCACTCATATTGCCCCCTCTTGCTTTTCGAAAAGCGTACTTAGCACGATGTCTTGGCTGGCTAATTCGCGCAGCTGCGCCTCAGCCCGAGTGAGCCAACGCTTGACCGTCGCTAGCGAACATCCACAAGCGGCGGCGGTTTCCGTCAGCTCACAGCCCTCGACGTGCCGAAGTACAAAAGCTATGCGCGCGCCCGGCTCCAGCTGATCCAGCGCTGCGTAAACATGCCGAGCGTACTGCGCAGCGGCGGGATCATGCGCGGGTACACCCGAGTTATCGAGAACATCCAGCCCAACGAAGCGACGTATCGCACGCTTGCGCAATTCATTTCTGGCAAGCCGCATTGCCACACTTACAATGAAACTACGCAGAGCGTCCGGATCGCGCAGCGTGTGACAACGAGCTAGTACGGTGACGAACGTATCCTGTTCCAAATCATCGAGGTCGACGGTCGTGCCGAGAACACGATAAAGTGAACGCCGCACGATTGTTGAGTATCGCTCAATCATTCGGCCGACGGCCCACGGTTGCCGAGCTCGCAATGCTTGGACAAACTCTAATTCTGTCCCAACCTCCGGGTGTAGACGTACGACCGACCCACCCCGGGGGATGGGTGCCGTCTGAGCCGATTGAGGCAGGGCGGTCACGTTGTTTGCAATCAGTGTCCCCCAAGATTCACCATGGCTCAAGGCCCTTGCAATGCGGAGGGCTTGCCTTAGAAAGTGGCCCTTCTGTGGTCCAACAACGACATGAACGGATGACGGGTGCCCAGCCGGACGACAATCGGGGCCAGGCCCCTGCGGCGGAGCTCGAACCTGGAGCTAAGTGGGTCCTGTTGCTGACAGCTCCAGACGCGGTCTCCGAGGATGCTCCACCGCTTTTCGCAGAGCACGGGATAATTCCGCTCATGGCGAATGAATATGCGATACCCGGTGAGCTGCTCATCGTGCATCGTCGAATTGAATTGGACGTGGAGCGTTGGCTGGCGATCGGGCTGTTGCGGGGAGTGATGCCGAAGCCGGATGGAAATGTTGGCTTCAGTCGGTTCGAATCGTTCTCGAGTCCTACGGACCTGGGGCCCCCAGCGGGAATTGCCACCGTGGATCAGGACATCGCTCTCGCCTATTGGCCCGGGGAAAAGGTCGACTCTGCGCTGGCTGCCGCGGGCAAGCAATGGGCGAGTGCCGGTCGCGCCACCGAGTTTGCTCAATACTTGGCATGGGCATTTACGGGAACAGCGTTGTTGCGGCGAAGCTCGGGACGGGCGCTGCGTGAGCGAGCGCCGGCGCATCATCTGTTTCATCGGCAGGTTAAGTATTGGCTTACGGAATTCTTGGCCGAGCGAGACCACGAGCCCATTCCATTTCAGCTAGACACGGACGGCCTGCTTCGTGAAGGGACGGCGCGGTCACGCTACACCTTGCTCGGAAGTTACGTTCAGCCGGCAACGAGTATCGTTAGCCCCTTTCGCTGTGCCATCGACTATACGGTTCAAACCGATCCCACTAGCGGAGTCGAGATCCGTCAGGGACTCCTCGATTCATGGGCGCATGTATCATCGGGTAGCTACGATTCGGCGGTTCGTGTGGTAATCCTGAGGTCTGATACACCCTACGAAATTCACAGCTACCTGAGTCTGCGTCATATCTTTACGCGCAATCTGCTGGAAAGCCTGAAGCGGGCCGGTGTGTTCATGGCATTGCTGGGCCCTGGCGATCCGGACGAGTAGAGAAACAGGATCACGAGCTTTGCCACCCGAATTGGGGGGTCGGGTGTGTCAAACGCGCTAATCGATCAAGTCGACTTGTCGCGAACTTCAATTCGCTTCTTCGCGAGCTCCGGAATCACCCGAGCCACGCGCTGATGCACGACTTCTCTTACCATTGCCCACAAGGAATCCTCGTCGCCGGTTTCAGCCAAAATGCCCAGTGGCAACTGAAAACCGCCTTTGTCGGCTCTACCTCCCCCGTAGGGTCTCCCTTGCGCGTCTTGACCAAAGGCGTTGATCATGAACGCCGCTGGGTCGACGCTGGCACTATTCGTTCGAAGTGAGCCGTCGATGCGTCCCTCGACGATTCCATAAACCAGCACCGTATCGATGTCCTCTCGGCGCATGATGTAATCCGCGGCCGCGGGGATTGCGTCGCGATTCGCCGGCAGCACTCGGCCCACACCGGCAATCGCGAAATCGCGAATGACTTGTAAGTCGTGCAACGCTCGCGTGAGCGCGTCCATCGTTTCGGCTGTCATGCGCCTTCGAGCAACTCGGCTCAGCGCTTCCGCATCGCAGTGAGGTTTCAGATAGGCGGCGGCTCGGAAGTCGGCTGGCGTAGATAGCGCGAAGTCGTCCGTGTCCGTTTGAATACCGAAGAACATGGCCGTTGCAGTGGCACTGTCCGCACGCCCGCCCCCGTTGAATGCGCCAAGTCCGGACTCCATGTACTCAGCGTAAATGGTGCAAGTTGCCCCAACATCCGCTCGAATGTCGACAAAGGGAGCCTTCGGCATGGTCGCCAGCCGATGGTGATCGACCACACTCAGCATTTGGATATCTTTAGGCACCTCGATGGTAGACTCGGTCGCGCTGGCATCGACCAGTGACAAATAGCCAAACTCTTGAAGGTCGGCCATCTCGCCAACTCTTGTCATCGAGATATTCAAGACCTTTACGAGAGCCCGGTTCTCCGCCCTCGATAGCGGCAGCACGTGAGCGATGGTCGCCGTCACGCCCAGCTGCTCGCAGATTCTTTGGTGAGCCAGCGCGCTGCCGATTGCATCCGGATCGGGATGCCCGCCCAAGAGAATGACCAGTGGCTTATCCGTGGCCTTGGCCAGTACGCGCTCAAGCTCTTCTCGCTTAGTGGTGTTCGCCATATACGTTGCGAGCTCTGATCTACGGCAATGCTCGGCACGCAGGCTCGAACAATTCGAGCGTGGGGCAGCGATGCACGTTGCGCTGCAGCTGCGATGTACGTGGTGTCGCAAATAGCGACCTTCGACCGTCTATACTAGTCGTCGAACTAAGGGTGAGACTGGGGACGGTCGGGACTGACATCGCGTGTCGAGGGATTATTATTACCGGATTTTGGTGAGCCGGAGTCAACGCAACATTTTTTGGTTGGCAGGTTTTGGCCGACTGCCTAGTTCTTAGAGCTAACCCTTCAACGGGCCGGCAATACAAATATGAAATATTACAAATGGTTACTCGAACCATAAGCAAATAAATGCACGTCCGGACTAAATTTGGGCTTGACCGAAGCCGTATCGGACTTCACAAAAGGCCTGTTCATGATGGCTTCGGTTGGCGCTCAAAGTTCCCTGTCGGCTGCAAACGCGGCCGCTTCGAATTCCGCGCTCGGCCTCATTCGGCTTTCTATCGTACTCGTACCAGTTTCGGGTGCGACGGCCGTCTGAGCTTGAAAGTAAACTGAAGCCCGCGGCCCTCGCACCCTGACAGGTGCGGGGGTTTTTCAATTTCAACCCTCCAATCGCTGCTCCGAGACATTTTCAAACCACCGAGGAGACTCCCCGTGACTGCATCCCCCATCTCTTCAAAACAAATCGCCGCTCCGGCGATCGTCGTGAACCAGCCGTCGGCATCCGCAACAGCGGATTCCTCGGCCGTTGAGTTGACCCAAGTCTGTACTGGCTCGGAGATTCTTTGGGAGACGCTCATACGCGAGGGTGTAAGCGTCATGTTCGGCTATCCGGGCGGCGCGATCATGCCCGCTTACGATGCCCTGCCGAAGTTCCCCCAGCTGCATCACGTGCTCGTGCGACACGAACAGGGCGCAGCCCATGCCGCCGAAGGTTATTCACGTGCCAGCGGTAAGGTGGGTGTGGCCGTCGCAACATCGGGCCCCGGGGCGACGAATTTAACGACCGGCATTGCCAACGCGATGCTCGACTCGATCCCAATCGTTTGCATCACGGGTCAAGTCGCCTCCCCGCTGCTCGGTTCGGATGCATTTCAAGAAGTCGATATTACGGGCGTCACGCTGCCTATCACCAAGCACAATTTTTTGGTGACGCGTCCTGAGGACATCATGCAGGCAGTGCGTGAAGCCTTCTACATTGCAATGTCGGGACGTCCGGGACCCGTCGTTGTGGACATCACGAAGGATGCCCTTCAAAAGTCGGCAAATTTTAAATGGGATGACACTCCCGTGCGGCTGCCGGGTTACCGCCCCGAACATAAGCCACTACCCACCGATCTGCAGCGCGCCGTCGAGATGATTCACTCGGCGAAAAAGCCGATCATCTTCGCGGGACATGGCGTATTGCGCGCCGGCGCAACGGGCCTGCTGCTCGAGCTGGTGCGAAAGACGGATATTCCCGTTGCCGCGACATTGCTCGGGCTGACGGGCTTTCCCGCATCCAATCCTCGCGCACTCGGGATGATGGGTATGCACGGCGAAGCCTGGGTCAACAAGGCGATCCAGGAGAGCGACCTGATCGTGGCTCTCGGCATGCGCTTCGATGACCGGGTGACGGGCAACCTCAAGACCTACGCGCAGAAGGCGAAGAAGATCCACGTCGAGCTCGACCCGGCGGAAGTAAATAAGTTGGTGCACGTCGATCTTCCGCTGATCGGCGACGTTCGCGAGATATTGCAAATGCTATTGCCGTTCGTGGAGTATCGCGACAGGACTGATTGGCTAACTCACATCGATACACTGCGTGGCAAGAGTGCAGTCATCGACATCAAGCATATGCCGGATAACGGCAAGTTGTTCGCCGCGCACGTCATTCATGACCTATGGAGGCTTACCGAAGGCAAGGCGATTGTCGTGACCGACGTCGGTCAGCATCAGATGTGGGAAGCCCAGTACTATCGGCATGACTTTCCCAACAAGTTGATCACGTCGGGAGGACTCGGAACGATGGGTTTTGCGCTGCCCGCAGCGATGGGAGCGCGATTTGCCTGTCCCGACGAGGAAATCTGGGTGATCGCAGGTGACGGCGGGTTTCAGATGACGCAGGCCGAACTTCAGACTCTGGTTCAAGAGGGCAAGAAGGTGAATATCGCCATTATCAATAATGGCTATCTGGGCATGGTTCGCCAATGGCAACAATTCTTCTACGGTGGACGCTACGTGGCAACGCCAATGTCGAGCCCCGATTACGTCAAGCTTGCCGACGCGCATGGTCTCGTCGGACTGCGTGTAACGAAGCGCAGCGAGGTCGCCGATGCAGTCCGCCGCGCGCGCGAATTACCAGGCACCGTAATTATCGATTTCCGAGTGGAACAACTGGATTCAGTGTACCCCATGGTGCCGGCAGGTGCCGACCTGGACGCGATGATTCGGCGCCCGGAGGCAGTTGTGGAAGAAGCAGAACACAATCCGATCTACGAGACCGGGAAGGATGATTGAGTCATGGCAGCTTTACGAACCCTAGTCGCCTACGTCGAGGACAAACCGGGCGTTCTGAATCGCGTAGCATCGCTTTTTCGCAGGCGAGGCTACAACATTGCCTCGCTCAATGTTGGCCGGACTCATGATTCCGGAGTGTCGCGCATGACAATCGTCGTTGAAGGCGACGCGGGTGTGGCGCAGTTGATGGAAGCCAATCTCTACAAATTGGTGAACGTGCTTTCCGTTCAAGACATCACGGATTGTCCTGCCGTCGTGCGTGATATGGCGCTCATTAAAATCGAGGTGCCCGCCGAAAGACGGGCCGAGGCACTTCAGCTAGTCGAGGTCTTTCATGCCCGCGTGGTGGATATTAGTCCTGGGACTTTGATCGCAGAAATTACGGGCTCGCCGGACAAAATCGAAGCTTTCGTCGAGGTTCTGAAACCTTACGGCATCTCCGAAATGGTCCAAACCGGCCGAATCGCTATGACGCGTGGCGTCGAAGGCGAAGCGTCACGAATCTCGCACGGACAAAATTCTGAAACGGTGGTAACGGCAGCCTAACAGCGCTGGCTGCGGCTGTGCCTCGCACGGCAGTGGCCCGCAACTGGCCGCAGTTCGGGCGTGAAGCAAAAAGGCGTGTGTTTGGAGAGCAATTATGGACGACAGTAGTCAGCCCACAGGCGACGATGACGTAGTACGCATATTCGACACGACATTGCGCGATGGCGAGCAATCACCCGGCGCAACCCTTACGTCCGATGAAAAGGTGGAGATCGCTCGCGCATTATCACGCCTCGGCGTAGACGTCATCGAATCGGGGTTCCCCGCTGCTTCCCCAGACGACCTCGAAGCCGTAAGGCGCATTGCAGCAACGGCCGGTGTAGAAGAGATCGCAGCGCGTGAACCACTACTGCCGCCCATAATCTGCGGCCTGGCCCGCGCCAACTCCAAAGACATCGATCGTTGCTGGGAGGGCGTACGCGGCGCGCGCCGACCGCGGATTCATACATTTCTTGCGACCTCTCCAATTCATCGCGAGCACAAACTGCGAATGACCCGCGAACAGGTCATCGAACGCGCGCGCGACATGGTAAAGTATGCTCACAGTCTTTGTGCCGATGTCGAGTTTAGCGCCGAGGACGCGGGCCGCACCGAACCGGAATTTTTGTATCAGGTATTGGCCGAGGTAATCGCCGCCGGCGCATCGACCGTCAATATTCCCGACACCGTCGGCTACACATTACCCGGGGAATTTGGTCAGTTAATCGCCGGAATCGTCAAGAACGTTCCGGGCATCGAGAAGGCCGTCGTCAGTGTGCATTGTCACAACGAC
>PMCK01000646.1 GCA_003154095.1 Myxococcales bacterium
CCGAGAAGCAGCTGCTGGCCCGTCTGCCCACGCGCATAGAAAGTCCTTGATACCTGTGCGCCTCCAAATGATCGATTGGCAAGCAGGCCCCCATATTCACGTGCAAATGGCACACCTTGAGCGACGCACTGATCAATGATATTTACACTCAGCTGGGCAAGGCGATAGACATTGGATTCTCGGGCTCTAAAGTCACCGCCCTTCACCGTATCGTAGAACAGCCGATACACGCTATCGCCGTCGTTTTGGTAATTCTTTGCCGCATTGATGCCGCCTTGGGCCGCAATGCTATGTGCGCGACGCGGACTATCCTGGTAGCAAAAACAGTGTACATTGTAGCCAAGTTCGCCCAGCGTGGCGGCCGCCGCACCGCCGGCAAGGCCACTGCCAACTACGATGACCGTGTATTTTCTGCGGTTCGAAGGATTTACCAATTTGAGATTGAATTGGTGCTGTTCCCAGCGATTCTCAATCTGACCATTGGGTTCATTGGAGTTCAGTGTCATCCGGAATATCCTTATTTGACGAGGCCAGCCAAAACAGCCATGGGTATGCTGCAGTTACCAACGACGATGATAACTGCCAGAGTCCTTGCGAAACCTCGCAACCGAATATTGTAGCTAGGATGGCTGACACCCAAGGTTTGCAGGACGCTCCAGGCCCCGTGAAATATGTGCATTCCGAGGAATACTTGCGCGAGAAGATAAACACCGCTTACCCAAGGCACACGGAAACCGTTTACGACGTTTTGGTACACCTTACCGTGGGCATCGTGAGCATAGTTGGAACTCATAGACAGGCCCGGATAGGTAAAATGCGCAAGGTGATAAACGACAAACAGTAAAATCACCACGCCACTTAGCCACATGGCCTTCGCTGCATAATTAGTGGCGACCGTATTGTATACTCGGTAACTGATAGGACGGGCTGTAGCCGAACGAGCGTACAGGTCGACTACCATCCAACCGTGCAATAGGAGCGCAAGCAGCAATACACCCCGTACACCCCATAGCAAAGGACCCAACGTTCGAAGTTTGTGTGCGTAGCCGTCCAGAGCATCGGCACCCAAGTAGACCTGAAGATTGCCGAGCATGTGTCCAATGACGAAGCCCAAAAGGACGAGCCCTGTCAGCGCCATGACGGCCTTTTTGCCGATAGTAGAATCGAAAAGGCTCAAGGTTTTCTGCATAATCCACCGCAATATTGCCTCGTCAATTGAGCTTGGACTCTTCCGATGGAAGGACTTGCTACGCGACTGAGGCGGACAGCCGTAACCAGACCTTGCTCTCTGAGCTCACGAATGCTGTTCGAACATTGGTCACGGAACACCGGATTTGAGGCAGGTCCAAACCTCGGTGTTGCGTGCCTATAGCACAGCGTTCCAATTGATCAGCACGTACTTCGAATGCGCCCTGTGCATTTTACGGATTCGATTTTCGGGTCCAAGAAAGTCGACATTAGTCGGCCGGATGAATCCAGGGGCAAGGCAATCACCGTCGAGCCGGGCATCAGGCCCAAAACCGACTCAGAAACTACTGACTACCTAGATTTGACTTTACGAAATCCCAATTGATCAGCTTGTCGCAAAACGCCTCGAGAAATGCCTGTCGCGCGTTTCGATAGTCGATGTAGTAGGCATGCTCCCACACGTCGGCAGTGAGCAGCAGCTTGGCAGAAGTGGTCAGCGGTGTCTCGGCGTTGGGGGTATCGAGAATCTTGAGATTGCTGCCGTCGAGCACGAGCCAAACCCAACCAGAACCGAAACGTCCCATTCCGGCATTGATGAAAGCCTGGCGGAATTTCTCCCAGCCCCCAAAATCGCGGGTCAACAGGTCGCCAATTTCGCCACTAGGAGCGCCGCCTCCGCCAGGTCGCAAACTCTGCCAAAAAAAGGAATGGTTATAGACCTGCGCTGCGTTGTTGAAAATGCCACCCGAGCTGGCGCGAATAACCTCTGCTAAAGTCTTGTTGGCTTCAAGCTTACCCTCAATCAGACTTTTGAGTTTTGCCATATAGGCCTTGTGATGTTTCTCATAGTGAAAATCGAACGTCTCGCGGCTCATAACAGGCTCGAGTGCATCTTTTGCGTACGGAAGTGGTGCAACTTCAAAATCCATCCGGTTGGCTCCTTTCCTGGGCCGAATCTAACCCGAAAAACTGCTGCTTGTCTGCGTCGCCCTTGCGGGTCCAAACGCGGTGGAACCTGGGACCCTGTTCATGGAGTGTCAACGTCCGGCCCATCTGGCCAGCGCACCAGTTTTTGGTGCGCCCTCCACCCCCTCTCCAGTAATGTTGACTGTCGGAGCACTGGACAGCTCGGCAGAGAACAAGTAGAACGCGCCTCACTCGGCCGAAGTGGCGGAACTGGCAGACGCGGCGGACTCAAAATCCGTTGTTCGCAAGGACTTGTGGGTTCGATTCCCACCTTCGGCACAACAAGGTCTATCCCCAAGGCATCCCGGATCTCGTGGTTTTTACAATAGTGTCCACGTAACGACTGCAACAGTAAGCTTCAACTTGGCGACCCCAAGCTTTCTCACGACGCCCTTAATGTCTGGGCATGGCCCCAGATAACCAACACAATCAAAACGTCAGAACCGGAGTAGAAAAGTGCAGCGGCCTGCACGTTTTCACGGAGGTAGAGGGTCATCGTGCAGCGAGTAACGCCCGAAGCACGTAGTGAACGACCGAACAGGCAGCTTGTGCAAATCCAAGGTCCAGGTCACCCACTTGGCACTTCTGATAAGTGGCACGCACTCCGCCGGTTGCAAGGGAGTAAGGTAAGTATCTTGCGGAGCGAATGTTGAACATGGCCAAGGGCGCAATCGGCTCCAATTCATCATCACGGCGCAATCTGACTCCGCTAGCGGCGCTGTTGACTGCTGCCTGGGCTGGCGCTTCGGCCCAAAGCGGTAGCGTCATCGATCGTGAAAGTTGGCGGCGAATATTGGGCGACAGAATTGCACAACGATCCAATCCCGAGTTCGTTCAGGGAAATACCCTCACTGTTATGGTTGCGTCATCAGTATGGGCCCAGGAGTTATCGCTCCTTGGCCCGGAAATAATTCAGCGTCTGCAACGAGCGGGGTTTTCAATTAGTGAATTGCGTTGGCGAGTCGGTACAATACCGCAATCGGCTCCCAAAAAATCCAAACTCGCGACAACACAGCCCCTGCGACAACTTCCTCCCGAACTTGAACGAGCACTTACCGCCGTCGCGGATGGCGAATTGCGAGACGCCATTTTCGAAGCGGCCGCGCACATGATGGCTCGACAGGAGCAAGCAAGACGCGATCACATTACTAACGCAGCGCGGCCAATCGCTCCAAGCCCTCGATACGTTGAACCAAGAATTTCTCGGCCGGACCCAGACGACCAAGAGCGGCGTGAAGTATCGCCACGTACTCGCGCAAAGCCGCGAGATTAACACCCGATATGCGTCTCAATAAATCATAGAGGGAATCAACTACCGATCCGGGCAAGGGGCGCTCCAGAATGCTGTAAAAATCGATGCAATAGTCTACCCACTGTGCCTTGGCGGTAACTGATGCGAGCTTTACCGCATATATAGCTGCCTTTTCGGCCGTAGTGGCAGGGCAGACTTGACCGTTTTTCGCTTTCTCCAGCAACGTTTGCAAGTAGGTCGCCAGGATGCGCTCCGCGTCGTCACCCCTTCTCAATGCCAGAACTTTGTCCGCAACGGTGGCCAGCAAGTCTAGGCCATCTCCCTGAATCGTTGCATCATCGGACTGTTCCGAATTACCGGACCCCTCGCTTGGACGATCTGAGTGTTGCTGGTGAATTGTCTCGGCGAATCGTCTTCGATCGTTCGCAGTTCGTTCGCCCGCACCCGGAACCATTCGAGCCTTTAAGATGAGATCTTGACTGCCAATCGTCACTCGGTCGCCCGGGACGAGGCGAGTTTGGCGTTCAACTTTTTGACCATTTACGAATACGCCATTGACACTCTTGAGATCGTATAGGGTCACGAATCCGTCTTCGACACGAAACTCCCCGTGCTGTCGCGACACCAGNNATCACCTCGATATTCAACCCAAAATATCGGATCGCCATTGCGAGATTGCCTAGACGGCTCGTTACTCACTGCCGCGAGCGGGGGTTCGTCAGGGCTATCGTCAATCACGGGAATGAATTAGATTACTTTGCTCGTTGCTCAGGGGCAAAGAGACTACACGCCCGTTGTCACGGCCGATGTAGCTGACGCTCTAGCCCATCGATGCGTCCTAGCAAGAATCTGTCGGCCGGCCCCATGCGAGACTCTCGTAGAGCAGCTATATATGCTCGGAGGGCCGCCCGGTCGACAGCGCTGACCCTTCTAGNNGGCGGCAAGACGAACGGCCAAGTCTGTAGCCTTCGCGATAACTGCTGGTGACAATTCACGGCCCAATGTGACGTCTTCAACCAACTGTTGGAATGGGCCCTCCACTAATCTTTCAGCTTCATCAAGCCGATTGAGCGCTATCGCCTTTTCCGCCAATTCCCCCAGCACCCCGAGAGCGTCAAAGCGCCGGGTTGGAGCCGGAGGCTCGCTCCAGCTACCGGTGGTTCTACCATGAAGCAGGGTAAAGTCTTGGCCTCCGATGCGAATTCGATCGCCGGGATTTAGCAAAGTAACTTGGTTGATTTTTTCGCCATTAACAATGACGCCATTGCGGCTTCCTAGATCCTCGATTTTGACCTGGTCCGAATCAACTGTGAGCCTCGCGTGCTGACGCGATACGAGTGGATCATCCGTTCTTAGGACGCAGTCATCGCCCCTGCCGAACAGAATGGCGCCAATTTCAAGCTCGAGATTACGCGAGCCCCAGAGCAGACGAAAACGCGTCACGACTTTCCCATATTCGTCACGGCGCTTGAAACTGTACAGAACAAACTGTCCGATCCGCCGGGTACGCGCAAAAAAACCCGCCAACGCAGCCCGATGAACGGTGGTCGCGGCTAACCAGGCTTCATCCCCCGCGCGACCGGACAGTAAGACTACCGCGTGGACTGTCGCTCGTGGCTGGTCACGGCGACGACGGCAGCAACAATGCGACGTTAGCTTACAATCACCGCAGTCGCATTTTGGACGTCCTTGGCTGAACGTACCAAGTTTAACACGTTCTCACCGAGGTTTGAGTCCAGGCTCCAAAGCTGTACGGCTTTGCGTGATTTGGAGTCGAGCGCCACCTGCATGCGCGCCACGTTAATCTTGGACTCACCGAGTATGGTGCCGACAGTACCGATGACACCGGGCCGATCCTCGTTCTGCAGCACCAATATCGTGCCCTCGAGTCGCGCATCCATCTCGAAATCGCCCCAGCAAACTATTCGAGGAGCCTTATCGCTTCCAAGTGTGCCAGCGACGCATGCTTGCCTCCCGTCGTTTCCAGTAACGACAATTCGAACCAAGGTCGCAAATGACGTCTTTTCGTTGGAGGATTGCTCCTTGACTTCTATTCCTCGATCCTTAGCAACCATCGGTGCACTGACTTCGTTAACCTCGTCCTCGAGAAACCTCCCCAGCACACCGGCGACCGCAGCGTTTACAATGGGTTTGGTCAACAAGTTGGCAGCTTCTCCTCCGAACTCGACTGAAATGCTGCGAGGAACAAGCACTTCATTGGCGCCCAGAAACTGCCCCAGCCGCCTTCCGAGCGTAACGTATGGGGTGAGTATAGCAGCTTGTTCCCTGGGAACGGCCGGCACATTTACGCTGTTCGATATGGTTCCATGAACCAAGTAGGCAACGACTTGCTCGCAGATTTCGACCGCTACTCTAGTCTGAGCTTCCTCGGTGGAGGCACCGAGATGCGGAGTAGCCACGGCGTTCGGATGCCTTACCAAATCAGTTAGTCCCGGCGGCTCTTGGACGAATACATCGAAACCGGCTCCTCCAATTTGACCTGACTCAAGCCCGCGCACCACCGCCGCTTCGTCGCAAATACCGCCGCGAGCAGCGTTGATCAGAAGCACACCCTTCTTCATCTTGGCAATTGTCTGATCATTGATGAGATTGAGTGTTTGTGGAGTCTTTGGAGTATGCAGGGTAATGGCGTCCGCGCGTGTGAACAATTCGTCGAGACTCACGAGCTCAACACCGAGTTCCTGCGCACGCTCGGCCGTCAATACCGGGTCGAAGGCTAAGACGTGCATGTGCAGTNNCCCAAGGTCTTGCCGGTCAGTTCGCGACCTTCCAATTTCTTCTTTTCCCACCGACCTTGTTTCATTGTCGCGTCGGCCATACCGAGCTTCCTTGCCACGCCAAATAGAAGTGCAATGGCATGCTCGGCGGTCGTGATTGTATTGCCCGTGGGTGTATTCATGACGATGATCCCGCGGCGAGTTGCCGCGGGAACATCTACGTTGTCTACACCAATGCCAGCACGACCGACCACCTTTAGGTTGGTCGCCGCCTCTAGAACCTTGGCTGATACCTTTGAACCGCTACGAATGACAAGGCCGTCGTAATCGGGAATGGCGGTGGCCAATTCGTCCTCTTTTAGGCCGGGTTTATACGCGTATTCCACGCCGAGGCTCTTTGATCTCTCAAGCGCGTCGAGACCCTCTTTGCTCAGAGAATCACTTACGAGAACCCTTGGCATTGTAAGACCCCCTATTTCTTGAATTGGGCCATGAATTTGACGAGATTCTCAATCCACGCCAACTCGCACGCATTGTAAATCGAGGCGCGGATCCCACCGACGGAGCGATGACCTTTGAGTCCAACCATGCCGGCTTTCTGAGCCGTCGCAACGAACTCTGCCTCGAGCTCCGGAGTGGTCAAATTGAATACGACATTCATCGTCGAGCGACTGTCCTTGTCGACTGGGCAGCGATACAGTTCCGGCCTGGCATCAATTGCGCTGTAAACCATCTCCGCCTTTTTGCGATTCTGCGTTTCGACAGCCGAAAGACCGCCTCTGTCTTTCATCGTCGATAGCACGTTACGGAGCAAATAAATGCCGAATGTCGAGGGCGTATTGTAGAGGGAATTCTCGGCAGCTTGCGTGCGATATTGGAAGATCTTGGGAATATCCTTGCGAGCACCTTCGACCAAGTCCTTGCGGACAATGACAAGAGTCACACCGCTAGGCCCGAGATTCTTCTGCGCACCTGCGTAAATCAGGCCGAATTTCGAGACGTCGATGGGGCGCCACATGATGTCGCTCGACATGTCAGCCACCAACGGCACGCCCCCGACGTTGGGGAAAGTATGCCACTGAATGCCACCAATCGTTTCATTGCTGGTGATGTGGACGTAGGCTGCAGCGGGATCCAATTGCAGTTCTTCCTGTCGGGGCATTCGCGGGTATTTCCCGTCTTGCTCCGTTGTCGCCGCAACACGAACGGTGCCAACGTTCTTGGCTTCGCCAATAGCTTTCTTTGCCCATGCTCCACTCACGACGTAGTCGGCACTTTTGCCCGGCGCGAGCAGGTTCATGGGAATTACGGCAAATTGCTGGCTGGCACCGCCCTGCAAGAACAAAATGTCGTAATTCTCCGGCACAGCAAGTAATTCCCGGACAAGTGCAACTGCTTCATTGTGTACCGCTTCATAGACCTTGCCACGATGACTATGCTCGAGCACGCTCATGCCCGAACCGTTGAGATCGAGCAACTCAGATTGTGCTCGTTCAAGAGCAGCAAGTGGTAATGCCGAAGGGCCCGCATTGAAATTGGATACTCTAGCCATTGTTCCTCCTGTGGCGATTGTGGGCGCCGGGCGCCCGTACGCCGGCCTGCTCAATTGATGCAGGCCCTAACTTGCCGAGATTGAATGATCAGACCTTAAGGTATGAAAGCAAAGTCCAGTGATAACTTTNNACTTGGCCTTCATTGCGCTCGAGTGCGGCAAGGCCCGCCTTCGGTTCCTGAAGGTACTTCAGGTTGGTCTTCTGGGCTTGGGCCTCGGGCGATATCTTCAGACATCCCTCGAGAATCATGTCGTGAAGCAGTGCCACGCTCGTCTCATGCAAAACAGCCGGTCGACGGCCTAGCACCGGATGATTGGCGAGGTTCACGTTTGGCTTCAGCTTGAGCAAGGCGGCCCGGGCGCCCTTCGCCACCGCGCCTATGGCTAGCGGGCCCGAATCTGCAAGACCACTGTGCAAATCATTGATGCGGCCATTGAAGAATGTCGCGTCGAACCACGGTTCCAATTGTCGCAGAAAACCCAACCAATCAAAGGATTGTAGTGAGTGCACCAACCGATGAGTAGGGAACACAACAAGGCTCGGATCGTCGCCGTTTGCGAGAAACGCAAAGGTATACCGGTGCTCCGAGCGGTCCGATGTTACTTGACCTTGAGCGCGAGCTGCCGCCTCGAATTCCTCGCTAATTGCGACTGAGGTTTCGTAGCGATGATGACCATCAGCTATCAACATCGTGCGATCGCGCATGAATTCCACGATGCGTTGAATCGCCGCAGGCTCGGTAACACGCCACAATTGCTGCCGAATTCCGTCTTCCGTTTTGAAATCGGCAAATGGCTCTCCCGAATCAAGGTCGGCATCGAGCGTTCGGTCGGGATCAGAATACAGCATGAACTGAGGGGAGAGTGTGGCTCGCGTCGCGCGCGACAGCATCAAACGGTCGAGTTTGGGCCCTTTGAGAGTGCGCTCATGGGGCAAAATCACTCTTTCGCTGAGAGGAACCGCCCTTACCAGGGAAAGGAACCCTTTTCGAGTTATTGCCTCGCCACCACCGGGTGGGACGAATGTCTGTGCGTAACGCCAGAATGCGGCCGATTCATCACGAACTAGAACAGAGCTACGCTGCCAGGCTTCGAATCGCTCGCGTGCGTTATCGTACTTGGTCTCGCCTTCTCCCTGCGGCAAATCGATGTGCACGACGTTGTTCTCGTGCCTCGCTGCCAATCGAGCGCGCATGGTTTCATCGATGACATCGTAGGGTGGAGCTACGACCATTGGCATCAATGCCGGGTCATAGTGAAGCGGACGCATAGGGGCAATATCAGCCATGTGAAGGGCTGCGTAGCACAGTCGCCGGCTGTTGTGGCACACTCATTGGCGCGGGTGAAACAATGCCAAGTGCCGGTTCAACCACTCGCAGATCTATGCCCTTTGGCCGGCGCTAGGCCCTTGATCTAGGTATTTAGTACGGCGCATCGCCTCGATGCGAACGCGCCAAAATTGCGTTGACGCTTCATAAGCTGAAGTTCTCACGGCTAGAGCGCACGATGGCCGATATCGGTCCGGAATTGTCGCCCTTCGAAGTGAATGCTCTCGACAGCCGAGTAGGCAAAATTGGCAGCCCTCTGCAATGTGGGTGCAAATCCCGTAACGCCCAGTACACGTCCACCGGCCGTTACCACCCGGCCACCATCCAATTGAGTGCCGGCGTGATAAACGCGCACGCTGGGTCGTGCAGTTGCCTCGCTGAGCCCCAATACTACATCACCTTTACGAGGCTCCGCTGGATATCCAGCCGCCGCTAATACCACGCAAAGAGAGTGGATTTCCGATAAATCAACCGCGCCCGTGTCCAAATTTCCGCGAGCCGCGGACACCAGCAACTCACAAAAGTCGCCCTTGATGACATTCATGAGGACTTGCGTTTCGGGGTCGCCAAATCTGACATTGAATTCCAGGACCTGCGGCACACCGGCATCGGAAATCATGAGGCCCGCAAATAATGTCCCTCGAAATGGGTTCCCCTCGGTTCGCATTCCTTCTAGGACTTTGCCGATTATTTCTTGTTCGATGCGGCGCAGAAGATCCGAGTTGACTAGGGGCGCGGGCGCATAACTTCCCATGCCACCGGTATTTGGCCCGCGATCGCCATCGAATATACGTTTATGATCCTGAGCCGCAGGTAACACGAATGCTCGATTGCCATCGCATATCGCGTGAATGCTGACCTCTTGTCCCTGCAGGCGCTCTTCGAGCACTACCTTGCGCCCTGCCTCGCCAAACGGCTGCCCGCTTAGCATATTTCTAGCCGCTTCAAGCGCTTGGTCGTGCGAATCCACGAGTACTACGCCCTTGCCGCCGCACAACCCGTCTGCCTTGATCACCGGAGGCTCTGAAAATTGCGCCACTGCTTGAGGCAATTCATCGCCGTCCGTCACAATCCGATAACGCGCGGTAACCAAGCCGACCTTTTCGGCGAACGCCTTCATGTAGGCCTTGGAACCCTCGAGACGAGAAGCGCGGCCCGTTGGACCGAATACCAAAATGTCCTGGGCGCTGAGCGCGTCGGTAAGACCCTCACATAAAGGTTGCTCAGGCCCAATGACGACCAAGTCTGGCTTTTCGGCAATCGCAACGTCGAACGCGCGACCCTTCGCATTACGAAGCGACTTACCAATGATTGCCGACGGGCCCTGAGTTCCCGCATTGCCCGGTGTCACAACGACTTCATGGACCGATGGGGATTCGAGAAGCGCCTGGGCCAACGCATGCTCGCGACCGCCGGAGCCCACTACGACTACCTTTCGACCTCGACTCATGACGGCGCCTCGCTAGCACGTGAAGCGCTCGTCCCCAAGTACAGAAATCACTGGGGAAAGCCTGCTAGGATTCCCGACCAACGCGGGTGGGTAGAGGAAGGGGAAAATCTTGAGCGCACCGCGCCGGGACGTCGTGTATAGTGCGCCGCTGCGGAGCGCACCGCCGGCCGGGAGCAGAGCTTGCAAGTGAGTGCATCATGAAGGTAAACGTGGGTATAGTCGGTTTCGGGGTCATTGGATCTGGGGTCGTTAACTTGCTCCAGCAATACTCAAGCCTGCTCAAGCAACGCAGCGGCGTGCAAATAGAGCTTCAGCGCATAGTTGACGTAGATATCGAACGCGTACGCGACGTAGCCGTCGATCGTAAGCTACTTTTGACGGACTACAGAAATGTCGTTAATGACCCACACATTGATATCGTAATAGAGCTCGTTGGCGGGACGAATGTTGCGTTCGATATCGTGAGCCAAGCACTGACAGCTGGAAAGCACGTCGTGACCGCCAACAAAGCCTTATTGTGCGCGCGCGGGCCGGAGCTGTTTAGCCTCGCCAGGGAAAAGCAACGGGAACTTCGTTTCGAGGCCAGCGTGGCAGGCGGTATCCCAATTATCAAAGCTATAACCGAGAGCCTGGCGGCGGATCGGATCCTTACTCTCTACGGAATCGTCAACGGAACCACTAATTTCATTCTGACGCGCATGATCGAAGAATCTTGGTCATTCGAATCCGCGCTGAAACGTGCGCAGGAGTTGGGATTTGCCGAAGCCGACCCGACGCTCGATGTCAATGGCGGAGATGCACAGCATAAGTTGCACATACTGTCGACCGTTGCATTTGACACGATACCGCCCCCAGGATCGATATATCGCGAGGGAATCGAAGGAATTCAGTTGCAGGACGTACTCTATGCAAAGGAGCTCGGCTACGTAATCAAGTTACTGGCAATTGGAAAACTCGAAGGCGGGTCGGTGAGTCTGCGAGTTCATCCAACGCTGATTCCAAGTCGTTGTAGCCTTGCCAGCGTCAAGAATGAATTCAATGCTGTGATGCTTGAATCCGAGTTTCTGGGGCAAAGCCAATTCGTCGGACGAGGCGCTGGCGCACGCCCGACCGCAACCGCAGTCGTGGCCGATATCGTTGATATATCGACCGGCATGCTCCAAAATAAGGAATTCAACGCGAGCCGATACTCGACTGTCAGCCAATACCCAATATTGCCAGCCGGCGATATTCGTTCCCGCTTTTACCTGCGCCTGGCCACGGAGGAACGCGCCGGCATCCTTGCCAAAGTCACTAAAATCCTCAGTGACGAGGACATTAGTATTTCAGCGATTACTCAGGAGGAAGGCACTGTCGAGCGGCCTATCCCGATAGTAATTCTGACTCGATTGGCCCGGGAAGAAAATGTTCGTCGCGCAGTAGCCGCCATCGATCAGATGAGTTTTACGCGAGAACCCACCGTGGTACTTCACGTCGAGGATATTTCACTCTAAGTAAGCTCGTCCGAAACGTCAACGATCTTCCGAGGACCGCTCACGACACGTACCCTACCGAGTTGCTACGAGCCTCAATCAAAATCGAAGCAGTCCGGCGAACCGGAGATACGGGCCTGAGTTTCCGAGCGAGCCGAGTCGTGCACCCAACGTAGAGATGCTGCCGGCAGGTGGGCTGCCCTCGAGTTGAATATCGACGGACTGCTGCAGCCAGTATCCACCTTCTACTAGAACGCCTACATTGACGGGTGATCTTGGCGGCAAATTGAACATAACACCGGCCCCCAGAGAGCCTCCCTCAACCCACCGATGATACGACCAATCGACACCCGAACTGGCGGTTGTGTCGGACGCTGTCGCATGAATGTCTACAGCATATCGGCTTGTAAATAGGCCTAACCGCCCGTAAGGGGCAAACCATTGTGTCATTGCCCAACGCAATGAACCTCCGAGCATGAACGTTGCGGCGGAGAGGCTACCACTGATTGTGTTACCCAATAATCCAGAATTTGAATTGCTCCCCTGATCGGGTTCCGCCATTGCCCCTACTTCCGCAGCCAAAATCGTGTGGCCTGGGAGTTTGAGAACGTCGTAGCCAAAGCCAATTGCGATGCGCCAAGCGGCGTCGTTGCTCGAAAAGAGATCATAGCCGGTGCTCGTCCGCCAAAGTACATTGGCCACATCGAGGGTTACCGTGAAATGATGCTCGTACGTGCGGGGCGCTTCGGTAACCTCCGGAGGCTGGGCTTGATTGACGACGACGGGCAATAGATTGGGTTGCAGTGGCTCCGGTTGATTCGAAACCATCGACGGTTGGGCCGTGGCGGGTTCTTGAGTGACCCCGGGTGATGATGCGACAACCGTATTTGCTGCAGGGGCGGGAGCGGTTGCAGGTGAAGCGGTACCCGCGCCGGGAGTCGTAGACGTCGGGGGCGCCGCAAGAACAGCCGAAGCCGCCGGAGCGACGGAACCGTTCGTTGGATCGGAGGAGACGACCCGAGCGGAGCTGGCCGCGCCGCTCGTCGCTCCGGGTGCCGCCGTGTTCGGCGGCGACTTTTGGACGTCACGATGTGCGGGCAGGAATTGAGCGGCCGCGGGTGCCGCCACTTGTCCGACCGCTACTGCCAAAGCAATAGATATCTTCAGTTTCGCCATCGCACGCCTTTCGATCAGAGTAAGTCAGACAGTAAGAAGCCTTCGAGTTTGTGCGCAGCCGAGCGCTCAGGGTTGTTCGCATCTACCCATGTGACCGCGCCACCCACCTGGTCATGCGTCACGATAACCCTAGAATTAGAGGACTGGTTCATCTGAAACATCTGTTGCACAGGGCTATCGAGTTGGGTGCTCTTAATTGTCAACATGACGGCTGAAGTGGGATCAGTGGGATCGGAATTGCTGAGATCGACATAGCCAATTCGATTATCACCAGCACTACCGACCCAAAGTCGGTTGCTCGTTGCGGCTGTCAGCGTTATCGGCACTTTCGAATCGATTGGTGACCAATGACGCTTCTCCAAGTCAAGCACATCGATCCCCCCTCCGCTTAGAATTACCAAGAGTTGTAGGGGCAGATTGGGCAATTGAACGACCGAGCTTATCTTTGCGCCAAAGTCCACCGTCTCCAACGCTGCAGCCTTGCCAATCTCAAGATCCTCCAAGTTCACGAAGGTAACACTACTCTGCAGGCTGCCGCCCGTAGGGTCGGTTTGATATAGAAGTGCACGCTGCCCAGAATTTGGGTCTTTAGGCGCCTTCGCATCGAACTGCAAAATTTGATTGGCGGGGGTCGAGAGTGCGACAGAAGTAACCGTATCAGAATCCGTGGTAACCGATGCAACGGAGTTGCCAACGGTCGCCAGAAGCCGCGAACCCGACGCCAGCGAATAGACATCGAATGCCCCAGGGGCGGTTGAATTACTCACTGTCAGCGAGCGCACGGAAATATTCACGGTGTTGCCAGAGCCGCCATCTGTCGTCGGAATTCCTGGTGCAACTGACAAGACCTTGATGTCGCTAGAATGGCTATTCTTGAGGTAAATTTCAGCAGAACCTTGATCAAAAGCAACACCGAAGCCGCTAGTCTTGTCCATGCCACCCGACGGCAGCCAGCTAGTGAGGTCCAGCTTGGGTTCTTTGTCGTCAGGACTGTCAAGATCGACAAGACTAATCCCTTGAGGAAAGGCAAAGAGCGCGAAGGGACGTCCAACTTGCGTGCCAACGTTTAATGTCAGAAACCAGACTGCAAATGGTGGCCCACCAACTGTATCAAGGCTGTGAATGATATCTGTGGGCGGATACTTGTCCTTATCCAATCCTATGATGGCCACCTGACCTGGATTGGTCAAAAGTGAAGTCGTATCAACATAACTCGGATCATTAAACAGGACGGCAAACTTGCCGTCGTCCGACAGCTTCATTTGCTGCCCCGGATCCACTAAGGGGTATTCGCGTTTAGAATTCTGGTCGGGGAGCACAGTTAGTGCCGGTGGTTCAATCACTTGACCGTATTGGTCACTTCGACCGTCACTGACCACCAAGAGTTCCTCCACTCCTGGGCGCCTGATAACGATACGCGGGTTGGAAGTTATCGAGATTTTGGTCGTCTTGGGCTGCGGATTGACCCCCATCACGTTCAAACGCTGCACGACCCCTGACGATTGTACATACGCCAAATCTCCTCCGAGCGGGGCAATCCCCTTGACGTCAACCTTGTCTAGGAGCCTTGATTCACGGTTCCCACACGCACAAGCATTCAATATGGCAAGCGTAAGTGCCAAGCGCATTTTCATTTGCATCGTACTACTCCCAGATGCTGCTGTTGAGCTCATAACCCGCAACCGACTTGAACGCGAGAGTCGACCAGTCGATAAACGTTATTCTTCCATCCGATTGGGCTTGGCTAACGAATATCTGCTTGGCGCTTTCAACGAATCCAATGCCTGTCGGCTGGCTACCTACGGCAATTGTCGAAAATGAGAGATCGAGCAGGTTCATTCGCTCCACCTGCCAAGGTGCGTTGGGAAAAAGAATGAACAGGGCTGAACCATCGGGTAATGCTGCAATTGGACCCGGTTGCGACGGTGGCAGCACGAGCGTGGATGCCGTGGTGGCAAGGTCAATAATGCTGTACCCGTAAGACCGAGCCGTGGCTAAGTCGCCGGTTACTTGGGTTGGATCCCCAGGCGACTTCACGTGTAAGACATAGGCCTTGGTCCCAGTGGGGTCGAACGTGACGCCGTCCACAATCTTGTGCAAGTTGATGGTCCGGAGTGGGTATTGGCCTGACATGTCCACTATGCTGACGTGCTGTTCATTCGCAGATTCCACAGTCGTAAATAGAACCGCGTAGCGTCCGTCAGGACCAATGCTGACCGCCCCGGTTAGCACGTCGGGCACCGATACATATTGCACATTACTTATGCTATCAAAACCTGCGGGAATCGGGACACGAAGCACCATTTGATGATCGCGCACAACTGCCAATAAGAAGGTTCCATCAGGCGACACTTGTACGTCCGAAACGTCGATCGTACCAGCTGCAACGCCTGCATCTTGATTCGACAGACCAAAATACGAGGCAAGATCCAGATCCACCGAGTCCTTTCCCGCAAGATCGACCAACCGCAAGAGTGATGAATTGGTTTGATGCGCAATGGCGTAAAGACCGTCGGGCGTTACCGTCACGTTAGCCGTTTTGGTTGTCGTGGTATCGTAAATGGGTATCGGGCTGACAATTCGAGACGAAGCGACGGCAAGACCTTGCAAGTCGACGATTGAAATGCCGTCTTCCGTCACGACAATCGCCTGCTTCGAATCATTGGAAAAGTTTATGATTGAAGGATGGTAGCCGACCGTCAAATGATAAACGACTGGGCTATCTTTGCTCAGGTCGAGGGCCGATATTTCCTTTGGACTATCGGTGGACGGACCAGCCGTTGGTTGGCTTGCGTCATAGTACGCGAGAGCATGTTGGCCGTCGGGGGCAATTGAAACAACGTTCGCCCCTGTCATGACCGGGACAGTCGATACGTGCGTGCTACCCGTCGTCTTGTCGGTACGAAGGACCGAGACCGTACTCGCGCCGGTATTCGCAACCACAGCTCCGTCCTGATTGGGTATTGTCTGCAATCCGTGTGGCGCTGTGTCGACGGACACAGTCTGAATCGACAGGTTCTTGGGATTTATAATTGCAACTGAGCCCCGATCCGGATTGGCCGCGTAGACGTAATTTAGGCTGGCCTTGGGCACATCGACCACGATCGTTGCCTTCTGCTCGGGCGGCAAAGACGTGCCCCCGACCCC
>PMCK01000623.1 GCA_003154095.1 Myxococcales bacterium
AGTCCACGATTGTCTTTGGCCCAGTAGGCTCGCATTTTGGGTACCATGCAACGCTATTCGCCTATGCAATGCTGCCCCTCTACGCTCTAGCGCCGCGGGCTGAAACGCTACTCTTCATTCAATCGATGTTGCTCGGCTTTGCCGCTGTCCCATTATTTCTATTCGCTCGGCGCCATGTTTCGGACGCTTTGGCCTGCATTCTAGCGGTTCTTTACCTTTTATACCCGCCGGTGCATGGGGCCAATATGTACGAGTTCCATTACCCGCCGCTCGGTACATTCTTCTTGTGGACCCTGCTGTATGCGCTCGATGCACGGCGCAACGTACTGGCAGCCATAGCGCTGGTTTTAACCCTCTCGATTCGTGAAGATGTTTCCGCCGGCCCCATGATATGGGGCGCATATTTCTTAATCTCAGGCCGCAGACCAAAGGCTGGCATCATTATCGCATCGGTGAGCGCCCTGTACTTCGTGCTGATCAAATTAGTAGTCATGCCTAGATTTGCGGGACATGAAACTTTTGCATTTATCTTCAAGGATTTGCAGCCACCGGGAGAAGGCGGCTTTCTGTCGATCCTCAAGACTGTATTTAGCAATCCGGCTTTTTCAATCGTAAAGATTCTGGAGCCTAGTAAGCTCCTGTTCTTACTGCAGGTATTCGTACCGCTCGCGTTTTTTCCCCTGCGCCGACCGCTGGGAGCCTTGTTCCTGGTGCCGGGAATCTTCTTTTCATTGCTTTCTACCGACTATAGCCCGGTAGTTTCGATTCACTATCAGTACACGGCGCATTGGACAACGTTCCTGTTCGTTGCATTGATCCTGGTTCTCGTCAGGTTTGGCAAAGCTCAGCGCTGGGCATCAATGGGCACTATTGCATTTGGGCTCATAACCTGTAGTTATCAATACGGTTCCATTTTGCAGCAGAACAATTCATGGGGTGGACCCATCCCGTACAAATTTGGCTTCACGCCTGAGGTTCAGAAGAGGCGTGCCGCAATGGATCAGGTATTGTCGCTGCTTCCTGACGACGCAAAAGTCTCTGCTTCGGTATTCGTAACACCGCAAATCTCGAGTCGTCAGTTTGCGTATCAACTGACGATTGGGGTCTTTGACGCAGATTACCTCGTATTTCCGAGCGAACGGCATGAGCTCGCATCAGGCGAGCAGCCACTGCTGACGGGTCTGTTCAACTCCGGAAAATTCGGACTCGTCGCCATTCATCCCCCGTTTGCCGTGGCTCAGCGCGGGCACGCAACCGACAAAAACGCGGAGATATTGTCTCGATGGTAACTAACCTGGCTATCAGCCGTCAGGGCTCAGCATTCAGCAAGAGACTCAGAAATCCTGATAGCTGATAGCTGATAGCTGATAGCTGATAGCTGATAGCTGATAGCTGATAGCTGATAGCTGATAGCTACTTCTCTCGGTTCGACGTCGGCAATAGTCGCTTTGACGCGAGCATTACCATTTCACGCAAAATTCGCGGGTATTGCAGTGGGTTGAGCTTGGAGCCAGGCGAGTCGACCCATTCGGGCAAGGGATATTCGACACATTGTTGCTCGAGATCGAAGCCCCCGACTTTGGCTTTGAAGCTGTGTAGTCGCAATAACAACTCGACATCGAATGTCCAAGTCATCTCGAATTTCTCGGCAAATACCTCCCGAAATAGGGGACTTGCCCGGAATAACTTGGCGCCGCACTGCGTGTCGTATACCGGAAAGCCAAGAACGACTGCGGCCAGGGTGGCAAAGCCGCGCCCAACGTAATGTCTCACCGGACTGCGCAGGATATTCCGTCCCATCAGGCGCACCCGCGAACCCAAGACCAACGACACACCTCGAGACTCTATCTCCTTGGCAAAAAGCTCGATTGCATTGAGGGGTGTGGCCAGATCGGCGTCCCAATAACCAATATAGGTGGGTTCTAGTTCAAAGGCACGAAGCACCCCTGCCCGGACCGCCTCACCCTTACCCGAATTGGATTGCAGTGCCAGCACGTGGACTCGACCACCGCAACATTGCCCCAATTGGCTGAGCACGTCAGCCGTGCCGTCAGTGCTGCCATCGTTAACGAAGATGAACTCGAGGAGAGGTTCTTGCCTGAGTGCGTCCTCGAAAGCGCTGCAATTGAGTCGCGTGGCCTCATTGAAACAAGGAACCACAATCAAGGTTTTGGCGTTCAGGCCCATGCGGCGCGTCTAACATTGCGCGGGTGCTGCAGCTTTCACAAGCGCGAATTCTCCGGCCCATCACTCCAGTTCGGGGACACTCCGCACGGCAGGGGCCAGCCCGACAAAGAGGCAGACTGGAGGTTCACGGTCGCAATCCCGCGTCCAAACCTCATGGAATTTTCCGGGGTAGGCGACCGATCAACACGCTCTTGGCCGAGAAATCCGCGCCTTTTCTAGCAGGCCTGGGTCGCAGATTGTCGCTTAGCATGGCTCGAATGACACATCCTGGGCTAGGCTCCGGCGTCGCGGAGTAGGCCTTCGCCGTCCCAAGGGAGCCCTTGTGTCATCGTTCAAATCTTTTCGTCGAGTCTTAGAGAAAGCCTTCGTAACTAGCATTGGCTGGCTTTCACTGATTGCATTCGTTTTGCTAGTCGCGCCAACCTCTCGAGCAGGCTCGCCCGACCCGCTACCCAGCTTACTGGAGCGCGCAAAGCTTATCTCAGTCTCTGGTGTAACTCACCCTGAGCGCCTCGTAGACAAGACGATTTCTCAGGACGGCGACTATTGGCGCACCGAAATTACTGCAGCCTTCAATGACCCCAACGGCTCGGTAACTTGGGATCTAGGCCAAGAGACGGACATTCGCAGCGCGTACTTACAGGGTGACAACAACGACAGTCACGTGCTGACCATCTCTTCCGACAACAAGACCTATCGTCCACTCTGGGCGGCACCCGTCGTGAGTGCGCCCGGCATGCGTGATCGCTCCACTCACGAATTGAACGCCAAGGGCCGCTATATTCGACTGCAAGTACATGGCGGCGACCGCGCGTACGCCCTCAGCGAAGTGCGTTTGTCTTCGAGCGCGCAGGCGGATCTGGGCTCACAGCTGATTGCAAAGAAAGGCACCCCCGTCGAAGACCAGCTGCAAGATCGAATCGTGTGGTTTGGGGTAGCCGCTGGCATTTGCATATTATTGGCGCGCCGCGGTCAAAAGCTGGTCATAGTACTTGGACTCGTCGCGCTACCTGTTGCCGTCGGTCTCTGGGGGATGTCCTTGCTGCTAGAACTTTGGCCAGTTGGCGCACGGGAAATCAGTTTGCTCAGGGCCACCGTCGCTGCAATTGCAGGCTTTGCCGTGCTCCGTGAGGCCTTGGCTTCTCGAAAGCTCGCCGCTCATGCGAAGGTAATCATCGGCGCACTTTCCGTGTCGGCCGTCATAGCCACGCTCAGTTTCTTCAACCTGCTAAACCCGCAGTTTTGGGACCACCGGGGCAATCATAAGAGCGTCGTACACAACTTCGACATGCGGGTCTATTACCCCGTTGCCAAGTATTTTAGGGAATTGCACTTCGACGGTCTGTACCTCGCAAGCGTGGCCGCGTACGTAGACGATGTCCCAGGGTCGAATCTCGATTCACTCAATAACTACGAGATTCGCGACTTGGGCACGCATCGCATGGTGCGAGTGGCAGACGTCCACGACCAGGTCAACCACATCCGCGATCGATTTACACCCGAGCGCTGGCAATCATTCGTAGAGGACATGCGTTACTTCAGGGAAACGATGGGCACCGGTGATTACATGGGGAGCATGCACGACCATGGGGGCAATGCGACCCCTGTATGGTTCCTCATCGCTCGTCTTTTGTTCTATTTCACGAACGCTAACAATACGGTCTTGATCCTGGGAGCACTACTGGACCCACTGCTCTTGGGTCTCATGTTCTATGCGGTGAAACGCACATTTGGCTGGCGTAGCATGCTTGTCGGCATTGTCCTATTCGGCGCCAATGATTTTTATATGTTTGGTTCCAACTGGGCTGGCGCAACGTTGCGACATGACTGGATGGCCTACATAGGCCTTGGAATATGCGCTTTGGCAACCAAACGTTGGTGGCAAGCCGGAGCACTGCTGGCGATGGCCAGTCTCATTCGAGCCTTCCCAGCATTCATTCTAATCACTTTCACTTTCCCAGCCTTTGCCTGGGCCTACGAATTCTACAAGGAGGAGGAGCGACTGCCCAAGTGGGCCGACATCCGCGAGGCGCAGTGGCCTTTGGTCCAGGTCGCTCGTGCCGCAACATACACGGTTGGAGCCGCTGTGGTGTTGACATCGCTATTTCTCGGTCCGAGCTCGTGGCCACAATGGTGGCACAAAGTGAATCTCTTGGAACGGGATCCACATACGAATCACGAGAGCCTCCGTATGCTCTTGTCCTTCGATCTAACGGCAGTTCCGCAGTCACTTTTCGGCGATGAACAGCCACTTGATTGGGGACAGAATCTAATCCGCAACTGGCAGGCGCGTCAGCCCCTCTTTGCGTTACTGATTGCCCTTGCCGTGATTGCGGTATTTGCGGCGGCCCGAAAGCGCCGTCCGCATCAAGCAGCTATTTTGGGGATCATACTGGTGCCTGTGATACTTTCGCCAGCCAACTACTACTGCCATGCATTCTTCTTGTTATCTCTGGTGGTGATTGCCCGCGAGCGCAGTACAACGGGCAAGCTGCGCATTCACCCCGTATCCAAACGCGACGCATGGATCTGGGCAATTTTGCTGGGCCTCTGTGTGGCTCAGTACCGAACAGTTTTGATCAATGACTTAGGCCTTCACTTCTTGATGTCGGGCACGTTCATGCTGCTATCATATGCGGCTATTTTATCCCTGCTCTTGCACAAGAGGCGTCCGCGCCAAGCCGAGGTTGACGAAGATGATCCGGCGCTCGCTGAGGGCTAGCGCCGAGCAGGCAACAATTTCGGACTACCACCACCCGATTTGAGTGGCTTATTCAGCACGATGCGCTTGCCCGCCTCGCGTCCATGCGTGAAGCTCTCCGGGCGGCGTCGCGCCGCAGCGCGTAACCAACGCACATGCGGATGCCGGCGTTTCATGAAATGCGATAGATCGGCGTCGCCCACCCACACCAAACCTTCCTTTTGCTGCCGGCGTTTCTCTCGCGCAAGTTTGTCGCGAAAGCCAGCGATGACCCCGGCAATGAATTCGCGCCTCTCGGCTTTGCCGCGCAGCGCTCTCTCGAATCGATACTGATCCCAGAGGCGCTCCGCGGTGTCCGCAAGAAAGGCGTGCGCATACCGGGCCAGCTCCACGTTCTCTTCCGTACCGCAAACCTCGAGAACGCTGCCCCGTTTGCCCTCGAGCGGGCGCCACACAGGCACCCAAATTACCTCGACGAAGAAGTGCTCGGACAACAGCGCGGCAAGGAGCCGATCCGATTCACTCACGCGTCCCGTTGGAATTCCCAGATGCACCACCCGGTAGCCTCGCGAGGCCGGTTCCATCGCATGTTCCAAGTTGTACTTGAGCATCAATCGCTGTGCGACACTCATTGCCGTTTCGGCTTCATGGATGTTACTGCTCTGGGCCAATCTAAGCAGCTTGGCGATGCGGCCCAGAACCTGCTGTTGCTCGTCATCGACGGTTCCCGGCTTGGGTATTCCGGCAGCCTTTTTGTCAATTCCTCGCTGCTCGCACACGCTCCGAAACGTGTTGCCATGCGGGCCTTCGTCAATGACCTCAAGAACCTCTTCGACGAATTGATGTGCCATCTCATGCTTGAGCACCTCCACTAGGGCTCCCCAACCCTGTTCGAGCAACAGTTGTCTCGCGAGCTCGATACGTCGTGGCTCCGAACACCATTGACCGAGCCGCTGCCCTCCTTCCACGAACATGAGTGGCACTCTTTGCAATCGATTCTTGAACAAGCTTCGATTGAACTCATCGAATACTTGTTGCAGAGCGCGGAGGCTTGCGCGCTCGAGCTCTACTGTCAATTGAGGTACGGGTTTGTCCTTTCGCAGTGGCATTCACCCGAGGGTTAGCCCATTTTTGTAGTGACGGCACGGAAACGTGCGTAGCGTCCGTACTGAGGGTAATTGGACTGGTCGCCCTTTGCAGCAGATCGACGCAAAAGTCTAGTGCCTGGTTGCATTAGGGCCCAGCCTGCGTCCGGCGTACACTCTAAACGTGCGAGCCCAGACCGCGTCTTCTCGTATTGCGTGTACATCCTGCGAGAAGGCGGCGAAGCGCGACTGACCGAAGGCAGGACCAATGAAGGAAACCGATCTCAATATACGTAAGAGTGTGTGCCGATCGACTGGTGTCTCGTCTCGGAATGTCCATTCCTGAGCTAGACGCACTTGTGCAAGGGATGCGACATGCCGGATTGCTTGCGCTGCCGGACGCGGCCGCCGATCGGAGCGCTGAGCCACGAGTTTGCGAATTTCTCGCATGAATGGCGTCGCGGTGAACTCGCAGGTAATAATGGCGAGCGCGCCATATGGCACGAGCACGCGTCGCAATTGTGCCCCCGCGAGCTCGGCGTCAACGAAGTGAAGGGCATCGGCGATCAGCGCCAAGTCAACTGACTCGCATTCGAGTGGCAAAGCCTCCGCCGCCGCGTGAATTGATTGAAGACTGAGGCCATTGCTGCCCGCCGAGGCTTGCAGGCACTCCAACATGGCTTTGGCAGGTTCGACTGCCACGACTTGTAGACCTCGCCGTGCAAGCGGCAACGCGAGGTGCCCGATGCCAGCACCGATGTCGAGCACGCGTGGCCCTGCGCTGGTAGCAAGTTCATACAACGCATCCACAAGTGCCGCCGGGTAAGGCGGACGCGCATCGTAAACATCCGCCATGCGGTTGAAGATCCAGGACGAGGAGTCCTCGATCCCAACCTGGCGACGTTTTCGGCTCATGCGGTAAGATGTTAGCGCATTCAGCCAAAAAAGGGCCTCCGCATCCACATTTTGGCAATATTGGGCCGAGGTCACGGATCCCACGGCCACAACCGTCATACCGGAAGCGCCTACCTCGTCGGCTTCCAGGTACTCGTCGTGTGGCACTTTTCACATGCAGAGGGAAATGACTCGTGATGCACCACACTTGCGTTAGCCTTGTCCTTGGCAGCCTGGTGGCAACTGATGCAGTCCTTGCTCGTGCCCTCGAATTGCGGGGGCTTGCTCGAGTGACAGGCGAAGCAATTGGCTTTCGCATGGGCTCCCTCGAGCAGCCACGTGTGTATCAGCCGGTAGGGGTGCCAAGAGTCTGTCGAATGACAAACGCCGCAGGTCTGCGGGCGAACCCCTGCGTGCGGAGGGTGAGTTGTGGACTCGAATTCGGACAAGTGGCAGCTTGCACAAAGGCCCGATGCGTTCTCTGTCGGCGCTACTTGCTGACAGCTGACACCGAACGTCGAGGCTGCGGTGATGACGAAAGTCAGTCGCAGCAGGTGCGTGGTCAATGAACTAGGAGGAGTCAATCCCATCAGAATTTCTCCTCGCGGAAAGACATTCCCAGCCCTCGACAGATGGGCGCTATTCGAGCCGCGAGCCCCGGCGGGCCGCAAAAGTACACGTCAACATTCCCGGGCCCATGTTGCGCTGCAATCGGCCCGAGCATGGAATCCCAATCTGGAGGGCCAACATGTGTGTGCCTCCGCAGCCCCGTAATCAAGTCGCTGCGCTTGGCCGCGCGCATCATGTCGCGCGCCAGCTCTACTCCAAGCGCCGTCGCTCCAGATTGAGCTCCGGTCATGCACAGATGCATTTCGAGTAGCCCGCGTGTGTCCAGCGTTTCCAGTTGGGTCAGCAGCGCAGAGAACCACTCGAACGAGTATTGATCCCGATTCAACCAGAAGAAGTAGGCTTTCTCCAGCCGCGAAGAATGATGGCTCGCGCCGTTAGCCCTCAGCACGAGGCTTTCGAGAACGCTCGCGAACGGGGTTACGCCAATTCCTGCGCCGATNNGGCTCTTGCTCCACCCGACGACGCAAAGCGTTGCTCCAATTGCCGAGCGCGCGCACGTGAATCGTCAACCGACTGCGCTCAGGCGCACTGCTCAGCGTGAATGGGTGCCACTCATGACGGGCTATGGCTGGAACACGCAAAAACACGTAGTCGGCGGGCGCAAACTCGAAACCGGCAGGCCTCTCTATTTCGAGGCGGGTAACACCTGACCGCAGCGCTTGGCTTGAGGTCACGCGACTCTTCGGACCGCGACGCATGACGCGCAGGACTTGCTCGACCGCAAAGCCAATCAGCGGCACGCCCGCCCAAAGTAGAAACGAAGGCGCATGCACAATGGCTAGTACGAACCAAACCACGTAAAGTAAGTGGGTAAAGTAGAATAGCTCGAAGTGTTTAGTGCGCCGCACGAGTGCTAGCGAAAACGCCCACATCACAAGGAACACGAGCAGCAGCAGCGCACCGCTCGCACCAATCAGCGTGCCCGTCGCCAATTGTAGGAGTGGATTGCCAGCGTGTCCGCTCCCGTAGGCCACAATGAAACAAGTCGCATGTGCCACAACGAGAGCGAAGAGGGTGTGCCCGACGATTCGGTGAAACGACACAGCATGGTCCACCGGCAGTACACGGCCGAGGAAAGTCGAACGCAGCCGCGTTAACAGCCGACGCATCATTGGAACCAGAATCAGAGCCCCGTTGAAATCGATACAGAGACCGAGGGCTCGACCCAGTTGCATTACCGGGTCCTGATTGCGCGAGCCCAATCCGCTGAGCGCGCTGAAAACAAACAAAAGAATATTCGCGAGTGACCACGACACAACAAAAATCAATGGCCCCCAACCGTTCACACGGAGGCCCGCAAACCAGTTGCTCCCCTTGTTCGCTGGTGACTCGAACCACGCTAGAAGCGCTTCATTGGGTGCAATCCAAATGGCTTCGGAACGCGTCATCTGCCAGAGAAGCTGTGGACGCGATTGCACGGCCGACACGAACTCGTCGAAGGATATACGACCATCCCGATTAGTGTCGGCCGCCTGAAAGAGTACGCGGGTCAAGTACTCCGCGGGCTGGGTCACGCGCTCCGCAATCTCGCTTTCGGCCATGCCAATCGAAATCATTCTCAGCATTTCGGTTGGATCGATGAAACCATCACCGTCACTGTCGTGGATTCGAAATGCAAACGACAGCTTGTCGCGAGCATCACCGAACAATAACCGGCGCACAGCCTGCAAGAACTCGTCGCGCTCGATGGTTCCGTTGCCGTCTCGGTCAAAGGCGGCGAGCACGCGTCGTGCCAAATAGAGGCTACGTAATCCAAGTGCCTTCTGTAACTCGTCCGCATCAATGCGCGCGTCCGCTCCTGCGTGGCGCGCAAATGCGCGTTCGAGTAACTGGAGCAGCTCATTGTCAGCAACGGCGGGCAGTCCGGTCGTCATTGGGTACACAACGTTAGCGCGATGTTACTGGGATACAACAAGTCGAGTCACCACCACAGGCTGAAGATTATCGACTTTGGCGCGCCACAACCAACGACGCTGAGGATGGCCCCAATGACCCTGGGGAAGGATTTCCTGAGGGATCACGAGAAATCGGCGTGAATCAATAGCGGTCCGTGCTAGCGGTCGTTCGTGACTCGCTTGAAGCTCGGATTGCTTTTGGCCCCAGGATTGAGCGGCATGCGGCGCAATCTGTTGCCGGGGCTA
>PMCK01000265.1 GCA_003154095.1 Myxococcales bacterium
GGCGGGCGCGAACAACGCAGTCCAATGTCTCCCTAGCCGGCATTTACGAACTTCGATTCATCGACTTCGACCACGTCGAGCCGTCGAACCTCACGCGTTCTCCGCTGTTCGCGCATTTGCGAACGCGGTTGCCATCGCACCGGGCCAACAAAGCCAAGGAGTTGGCTATGGCTTCGCTGCAACTCTCGTATGCCGAGTCGCCCGTCGTTCGTTACTCGCCGACCAAGTTCGAAGCATTGGGCCTCGGTGCATTTCAGGGCTGCAATGTCATCATTGCTGGCGTCGACAACGCAGGGGTGCGCGCCCGACTGGCTGAAGCTACAGCTTTCATGGGAATTCCGATGGTTGAGGCCGGATTCTCGGGCCTTCGCGGCAACGTGTCCGCCTACGCCAACCGGAGTCCCGACGAACCCTGCTATGGGTGCTTGAATCCCCACGCAACGCCTGAGCGTGTCTCGTGTCAGACCTACGCTGCGGCAGTGACGGCGGAAGGTCGGGTGCCGGCGACGCAGACCATGGCCGCACTGACGGGCGCGCTTGTGGCTGAGACAGTGATTCGCTTTCTGCATCGCGATTACAGCTTATCAGGGCGAGTGTTTGCGATCGACGCAACCACCTGGCGAACTTCCCTCATTAATATCGCCCGCGACCCAGAATGCCGGCGGGGTCATCGGCGTATTGACGCGATTGTGCCGATACCGGTAAATGCGTCGGACATAGTTTCGAAGATATTTGATGCGTTGCCTGAGTTTGCAGAGCCCGAACTCTTCTTGCCAGACGCCTACATCGCGGCGATGCCATGTCTTCATTGCGGTGCCCGCGTGCGTATTGGCAAACCGGAATGGGCGATCGCGGGCGCGCCAAAATGCGCGATGTGTTCAGTCGACAATCCGACAGGCGCAAGCTCTATTGAATCGTATGCGACGGTGACACCCGAAAGTCCCCTCGCACGTGCCTCCTGTCGACGTCTTGGATTGCCACCGCTCTCCATCGTAGAAGTGTTCGATCATGTTTCGGGTACGTCGCGTTGGGTTCAACTTGGCGGCTCGCTCGACGAGCTATTCGTAACGCGACGGCGCGAAGAAAAAACGACGCTGCAATGCAACCCCTCCGAAGACGAGGGCATGAACTCAATTGAAAGCGATGACGACTTTCGAGTCGTCGTCTGATATCCCGACGGAGACATACCCATGGCAGAAAAAATCACGCTCACATTCACGCATCCGCGCGGCTCCGAAACTCGCAAGGCCGAGATCGGACCCAAAACCACGGTCGCCCAAGCAATCGAGGGACTTGTTCAATCCAAATTCATCGAACCGCCTGGCAAGGATCGTGGCTACGTAGTAGCGCTGGCTGGTTCCGGCGATCAAATCGCCCACAGCGCGACGTTCACGTCAGCAGGCGCCAAAGATGGCGACACGGTTACGATTACCGAAACGTCAATGGGATGGAGGCCATAAGGAATGAGTGTCAGCCCGTTGGAGCTGCGAAGTCGTCGAGCGTTTGACGATGTAGTCATTCGCTCGATGCTGCCGTCACCCGTTTTGGATGTCGAGGGCTATAGGACTCTCGAAGATATCGGGGCGGGAAGGACTGCAACAGAGCAAGAGGGAGCTGCCGGAAAAATCCTCTACTACGCGGCCTGGTACAAGTTTTCGGTTCTCATTGGACCGGGGAATAAGACGGACTGCGTCGTGGCCGTCTTCAATGCCAATGTTTACGACTTCCCGTACTCCGGTCCCATCGCTCACGTAACGAGCCAGCCGTTGCCCTGGTCTCCGCACGTGGAACCGCAGTCGGGCCTTGTTTGTCAAGGTGATGCATGGTCACGTGCCCGCGGCAAAATGCTTCTTGCGCACGCGATCGTACATGTCGCCCGTCTGCTCAATTGCGACGAGAAAGATCGACCCGAAGATTACGTCGGCTACAACGAGGCCGCGATTACATACTGGCGACGAACGCTACGCTGTCGGCCGCTCACACCAGGTCTGAAGTACCCGACGCCGAGTGTAGAGGTGACGCATGGAATTTCGTCGTGCGCAGCGCTACCGCAGTTTCAGCTGCTCGACGACGAATGGGCAGAGGCCAACGCCAGCGGGTTTCAGATTGTAACTCACCAAGATGATGGCTTTCAATTAGTCGAAGGTGCCTAATGTTCGGCGAGAATGAATTCCGAATTATTGAAGTCAAGCCCGAGCCGGTCAGTCGTGTTCCGCGCGAACGCGCGATTGGACTGGTGCGCGAGTATCGTGGCGAAGATGGGTTTGTGGCGTTGATTTCGGACGCAGTCATCGAGCGCCTCTGTACGTTGAGCCACAATTCAGAGCCCAGCGAATGGCTTGGAATTCTGGTGGGACGCGTTGGCGAGGACGTCCGCGGGGCATATGTCGTCGTGGATGGGGTTATCCTGGATCAGAACGCCGTTGCAACGCCCGGGTCCGTGCACTCGACCTTCGTGGGTGAGCGACGGGTCAGGGAAATTGCCGCTGCGGCCCACTGCGGGAGCAGCGTCATCGGCTGGGCACATGCCCATTACCGATGCGGAACGCGATTTTCAGGCGGTGACCGTGACAACCAGGCAACGTGGCCCGCCGCGCACGCGCTTGGGATTGTCTGTGACCCGAGGACGCCAGAACGTATCGGCGTATACCGCGGGCCACAATCGGAACGACTCACTCGAGCTTCGGCGAGTGAACCCGTGCACTCCGACAAATTCGAGGCCAGTGGTTCCGAAGTTCGCGCTCACTCGGCTAACTTAGCGAGCGCCGATCATTCGTTACCCGAAGATCGAGACGAGTCGACAACCGGCGAATACTTGCGTCCCTCCTCTGGGGGATTGAAGTGGACGCAAATTGTCACCGACATTGCGAAACTCGCCTTCCTTGTGCTGACTTGGCATCTGTGGACGAGAGTTTCAGACATGCACGCTAGGATCGATGTACTCGAGCGAACGGTGCAAACGCTTGACGCGCGATGCAGCAGACAACCCACACTCGAAAGCCCCCAGGAGCCATTCATGTCGTTCATTCAGCCGAGTGACGAGCGTGAACAGAGCAACCGGTATTCCGTGCAACCCATGCCCTGAGCGAGGCATGGAAGGTAATGGACTCAGCAGGAGACAAACGCTTTGGCTATTATCACCGTTCTTATCGTAGGATTTGTGATCTACTTGCTCGGCAAATACTTGGTACGCTCGCTTGGTTGGCCACGTCGCCTCGAGGATGGCGCCAGGTGGAGCGCCATCCTGTTTGTCGCAGCCGTCGTTGCGATGGGCTTGCCCAGTCTTGTCAGTGTCATCGATTCGCAGGTGGGGCGCTTGCCTTCGGTTGGCACAGGGGAGCTCGCTGCGGTCTTGGTCATCGTGGGCCTGGGAGTCCTCGGCTATGTTGCCTGGCTAAAGGGCGAGGAGCGCGTCGAAAAGGAACCCCGGCTCTTGCCGCGACGACGAGCACTGCCGCCACCTCCACAGGGAGGCCACAACGATGAGCACTTCACTATTGTTGAGCCCACTGAGGAGGATGAATGACCAAGAACAGAAACTCATTCTTGCGCTCACTATTTGGCCGCGACGATGAACGCACAGCCGCAAATGCGGAACACAACGCCATTGCAAAGGCATCGGGGAGTTCCGGTGCGCAAAAAGAGTTCCGTGCCACGATGGATAACGCTCAGAACGAGACTAATGTTATCGTCGGTCGCACTGCACAGTCGCCCGCATTCGACGTGCGATTGCGATTTTCAGAGGCCGTCGGTCATGGTCATGGCCTCGTGCTCGGCGGCAATGGAACAGGAAAAACTCGGCTCGTTGCCGGAATTATCCGCTGGCTCGTGGCTGAAAACGCTAAGAACCCTCAGTCGGTTGGAGTCTGGATTCAGGACCACAAGTCAGAGTTCGTCGCGTTGCTGCGGGACCTTCTCGCCGACCTTGTGGAGACGCTGCCGTCGAAGCAGGCCCAGGCGCTGCTCGACCGGATCGTAGTCATCGACCCGTTCTCAACCTCATCGCTCGTGCCGATGCAGGTGCTCAAGCCCGATGCCGGCATGCGTCCGGAAGAGCAGGCGTTTGAAGTAACGACCATCATCAATCGCATGGGCGGCGCAGATTTAGGCATCCGACAGGATGACTATACTTATCATCTCGTCCTCCTTGGAATTACGACCGGACGAACATTGCCTGCCATCGCCTCCTTGCTTTCTGATCCGGTCACACTGACTCAAGCAGCTCGCACGTCACCCCATGAAGCCGTGCGCACGTACTTCGGAACGGTAGACCGAAAACAGCTGACGCAGGGTTCGCTCGAAGGTGTGAGAGCAAGACTAAACAAGCTGCTTCGGTTGCCTTCCACGCGCCTCATGCTCGATGCTCGGGATTCGTT
>PMCK01000620.1 GCA_003154095.1 Myxococcales bacterium
ATGCGGGATATCACCGCTGCGGTTGAATTGGTGCGCGCCGCCTTGTCCTCCAAGTAAATTCCGTGACTTCATATGCAACTTTGCCTAGCATCTTCGGCATAGACTTATGCCTTACTCATTTCCCAAACTTGCCTTACCTCGCAATTGGCCCCAGTCCGTCAAGTCGGCTTACATCTGCGCAGTTGCTCTTGCCCGAGCGGCCCTTGTTGAGACTCGTTCGTGGTGCGTCAATAGCCCGATTGCACGCGTACGGCTTTCGGCTGAAAACGAGCGCCTTGATTCCGAAGTGGCGCTATTGCGTGAAGAGCTGCGCATCAAGGACGCCCGCTTGGCTCGCATCGCTCCCGCGAATCGGCCTCATTATCCGGCGATTGAGCGACTGGCCATTCTGGCGCTCAAGGCCGCTCGCGGTTGGAGTAACGCTCAAACTGGACGCGCGTTTTTGCTGACCGATGTGACAATAGCGAGTTGGTTGAAGCGAATCGACGAGTCGGGCATCGTCGCTTTGGTAAAACTTCCCCAGCCCGTCAATCGTTTTCCAGAATTCGTCCGCCAAGTCGTGCGGCAGCTCAAGTACGTCTGCCCGACGATGGGCAAAGTGAGAATAGCTCAGGTGCTGGCAAGAGCAGGGTTGCGACACTCGCCCTCCACAGTGCGCAGGATTCTCCGCCAGTCACTTGGACTCCCGGCAAATCCGAATTCGTCGGATGCGGCCGCGGGTGATGCCGAACGTAACGCAACGGCCAAGGCCAATGTCGCTACAATTAAGCCAATCTGCAAAATTGTAGCCAATTATCCGCACCACGTGTGGCATTTGGATTTAACGATAGTACCCACGCACTTCGGCTTCTGGGTGCCTTGGTTTCCGTTCAGTTGCCTTCAGTGCTGGCCATTCGCCTATTGCGTGGCTGTCCTGGTCGATCACTTCTCGCGCAAATCGATAGCGGCCGGCGAATTCAAGAATTGGCCGCGATCCAGTGATATCACCGACTGGCTCGATGGTATCATCAAGTCCGTTGGGCAAAATCCCAAGTACCTCATCACCGACCAAGGGTCGCAATTCCGCGAAAAATATCGAGACTGGTGCACGGCTCGCGGCATCAAACCTCGATTTGGCGCCGTCGGGCAGCATGGCTCGATTGCCATCGTTGAGCGATTCATCCTTTCGCTCAAGAACGAGTGCACACGAAGAATCATTGTGCCCTTGCAACTCGATAAGTTTCAATTGGAACTGACAAAGTATTTCCGATGGTACAATGAAATTAGACCCCATCAATCGCTTGGCGGCCGAACTCCGAACGAGGTCTACCTGGGTGCACCGAGCGCTCGCGACGGTCCCAAATTCGAAACGCGACCAGGACTCCAGAACTCAAGGGCCGTTGCAAAAATGGCTCCAAGATTAGTGGCAGCAAATGAGCTGACGCTAGTGGTCGTCTGCCTTGAAGGCAGACGACACTTGCCCATCGTTTCACTCAAACGAGCGGCTTGATTTTTTTGAGATGGATCGAGTACGATTGCGCAAAGCGCAATCGCGAAAGACTATCGTCGGCGCGATCATTCAGAGAATCGACTCAATCGACCAACGCGATACGTGTCAGTAGTGGTTTGCTTGGCTCGACTTGGAGCGGAATTTGGGCGTCAGAAAATGGGCAAAATCCGTCCCAAAAATTCACTGAACCAGCACAGCGGCCAAGAAGTCCCGTTGGGTTGGTCTCAAGCACAAGGAAGTGTTGTCGGAGATGCATGGTAAGACCTTCGAAGTTGAGGTGGATTACGTCTATCGCCACATTCCAGAGGGAGAATGGCTGAAGCGACATCTGCGTCTCCGTCTCATTGCGGTCTGGCGTCAAGACATCAAGCAGCACCGACTGTACTTGACGAGTGCTGACCCGTCACAACTGAAGAACGACACCGCAGCAGCGGTCTACGCGCTACGCTGGGAAATTGAATTGCTATTTCGCGAATTGAAATCCCAACTCAAGCTCGACGATATGCCAAGCGGCAACAAGGCTGCCACCGAATGCCTACTCTATGCTGCGCTGCTCACGATGGCGTTCGGACGCCAACTTCTCCGCGCAATGCAAATGCGACAGCACTCCAAGGACAAACCCGCACCCACCTTTCCGTCGGAACGTTGGACGATAGTAATGCGCTCAGTGGCTCCCCAGTTGCTGGCGCTCCTCCTCGGCCCACCGCACGTCCGCCTTGCCCTGGAAAGCCGTCTCTGGATCGTGCTTCAACGTGAAGCACCGGACCCCAATCGGAGTCGAATGTTGCTACTCGAACGGGCTCAATCCGGGGTGCTCCAGCATGATCTTGCAGCTGCTTAACAGATCACGGATGAACGCCCAGTATGCGCAGTAGTGCGTGCACCTAAAGCCTAAAGCGGAATTTTGATCCCTGAGCCCCGAGATCATAGAGCGAGGCGGTTGTCGATCCCCAGCGTTGCGAAATTTGCAAGTGATCGAATTTGCAGCGAAATCAACCTGATCTGCGCTCTAGCAAGCGCGAGACGGAATATCCGGGCAGTCTACTTCCGCCATCCGCCAGTCCCGCCGCGTTCCCCCAACTCCCGTTTTGACCAAACCGCTGTCAAAGATGGCCGTCATCCCGTTCCCCCACATTGGGCTTGCTCTCCGAGGCCCCCCACCCTACCATTCCGAGTGAGTGTATGAGGGTTCTTCTTGGCGTCTGTGGACTCGGCTTCGGACATTCGGTCCGCCAATCCTGCATCCTCGATGTGCTGCTCGAACGCGGTTGTTCCGTCGTGGTGTTCGCATTTGCCAGCAGCCACGCCTACTTCAGCAAGCACTTCGGCGGCAGGGTTCCCGTCATCGAGGTCAAGGTCCCGTGGGTCGTTTGCTTGGCTGACGGCATTGACTGGACGCAGACGCATGCCAGAAACCGAAGTGACTACGGGGCCATTTCCGCCACGACCAACCGCGCTTTCGCAAGCGCGATCGAACTGCTGGGCGGACTGCCCGATCTTTGTATCAGCGACTACGAACCCACAACCGCGCAGTTTGCCTACCTCCACGATATCCCGCTCGTGACCATCGATCAGCAGAGCAAGTTTCTCGGGTATCGGACGCAAGACGTCGATGGGTATTGTCGCAACGAGGAGAGAGCTCGGCTGGCCTATTTTTTCCCCAGTGCAAGCCAACGCTTCGCTCTGTCGTATTTTCCGTTGGATGCCGAGGCTGACAGCCAGTTCGACGTTACCGTTCTACCCGCCATCGTACGCCCCGGGGTTCACGCTCTGAGCAGGCTGCCGTCGCCGCCACGGACGAGATCGATCGTTGTGTACCTCTCGCCCTACGACAAGACCGGGATGTACCGGGACCTGGTCGGCGTCCTCCGGCGATTCAAGGATTACGAGTTTCATATCTACGATCTTACTGCCACTCAATCGATCCTTCCCGAGCCCGACTGCCCCTCCCATTTGTCCTTCAGGTGCTTTAACGAACAGGAGTTCCTCAGAGCAGTCTGGAGAGCCCAAGGTGTGATCAGCACAGCGGGCTTTACGTTACTGTCGGAATTGGCATACCTAAGAAAGCCAGCATTCACGGTGCCCCTGCCCACCTACGACCAGCACTTCCATAGCGACAGATGCCAGCGGCTGGGGTTCGGCATATCCGCAAAGGGAGTCGACGAGGGGCGGCTGGGACAGTTCTTGGAACAGTTGTCCACGTATGAGTCTAACCTGCGCACGTGCGAACTTACCTTCTCGCGTCAACGCGTCGTCGATGTCATCACGGACGTGCTGGCGAAGCACACTAAGATATCGCGTCGCCCCCCCTCGTCGTCTGGCCCACCAGCGGTATCGAGGTTTCAGTCCGGCAACGTTCACTCAGGGCGCAGCGGCCAAGCCAATCTGCCAAAGGTTGCACTGGTTTGTCCAGGGCTCGGATTCATCCGCAGAGGGCACGAGACCTTTGCCCAGTCTGTCGCCGAGCTCGTAGCGGGATCTGTAGACTTGCACCTGTTTCAGGGGCAGGGAGGGGACGCGACCCGACAGCTCCAGCATGTCCGCCTTGATGATCCGCGGCTACACGATCTCGCGTCACGAGCGGATCGTATCGAGATATGGCAGCGAAGTTACTTCTACAACCTACTACCGCATCTGCTGGTTGGCCATTACGACGTGATCCACTGTACCGAAAGCCCCATGGCTCACCTCATGGTCGAGTGGGCGGACCGGCTCCCAACACGCCCACGGATCCTCTACTCGAATGGCGGTTCCATGCCTCCCTCCGCCTATCCGGCGGTCGACTACCTTCACCAGTATTCCTTCGTTGCCTATGCCGCGGGGAGCGACCACTTCCCGATCGACCGCACGTTCCTCATTCCGCACGCCGTCGATACACGTCGTTTTTGCGCTGCCCAGAGGGTAACGAGGAGTTCCGCATTCAGGACCTCGTTCTCGATTCCGGAAGATGCCTATCTGATCCTTGTCGTGGGCGATCCCAACCGGCCTTCCAAACGTGTCCAGTGGCTTCTGAGGGCTCTATCGGAAACCCCGCCTGACTGGTACGTCATGATCCTCGGGCAGCTCGGCGATGATCCGCAGAACCTGACCGCTCTTGCCAGACACTCACTGGGTCCACGCTGCCGCTTCCATGAGTTGCCGAACGACGAGATTTTTCAGGCCTACGCCGCCGCAGACGTGCTTCTGCATGCCTGTCTAGAAGAGCCCTTCGGGATCGTCTTCGTCGAAGCCTTGACCGCCGGGCTTCCGGTGGTCGCGGCCGACGCCCCGGGACATCGCTGGGTCCTGGGTGATGCTGCATGCTTCGTGGATGGCAATAGCCCGGAAGCCCTGGTGGGCGCTCTGAGCGCCCTGCGCACGAATCCAGAGCTCCGGCGGCGAAAGGTTGCCGCAGCCCGGGAGCTGGTCCGGCGTAGATATTCCTCTGAGGTGTTGCAGCAAGCCTTCGTTGCGATGTACCAGACTGCGGCAGCCAGTCGACCCGTACCGCGCAGCCGGCTGGCAGACGCGGGCTGGACAAGCTGTCAGGCGAGCCAGGTCGCCAGCGATCCCTGCTGAGAGATGGAAGCTGCTCTTGCTTCGCATCGCATCGCGACGCTCAACCATATGAATCTCATCATAACTGTCGCAGACGCTAGTTATTTTTCGCACCTTCAGCTGTTCGTGGCCAGCCTTCGCGAACGGGGTGCGTACGATGGGGGACTTGTGATTGTAGAACACGGCATCCCTCGAGAAGGCCGCGTTCACTACGAACACCCCTTCACGCCGGAGCACCTGGAGTGGCTCGAGAGCCACGGCGCGACCGTACTGAGATACGGCGATCTCATCGAGGAAGCGGGGCTTCTTGTTGCCCAAGTCGAGAGCATTACCACTCGAACGCGGATCTTTCCTGCCAAACAGATCGCCACTACCCTGGTGTGCCGTAGGTTCGCTAGTAGCTTCCGCCGGGTATGCTACTTCGATGCCGATACCTACGTACAATCGAGGGTAACGGGCCTATTCGATATCCTGCCCGAAGAAGGTGTGGCGTTTGCGCCGGAGACCCGTCCCATAGTCGAACGCGAGTGGGCACGTTCTACCCTGTCGGTCACCGATCTTGCGTCCTTCGTTCCGCAAGGCGCGGTCGAGCGACGGGTGCATCCCGAAGTGCAGATTTGCGCGGGGTTTTTCGGCGGAAGCTTGGACGCGGTAGGGAGGTTTGGGCTCCTTTGGTTGAGCGTCGGCTCGAGCCGACTCTTTCAAGTGCACAGCGATCAGCCCCTCCTGAACTTACTTGTGTACTTCTTCGATGCCAGGATTGCACTGCTTCAAGAAGGCTGGGTACTTCACCTGAATGATCTACAACGAGAGCGGCTCGAGTTTGACCAGAGCGCCCAGCAGTTCCGCTATGGTAAACATACCCCGAGGGTTGTGCACTTCAACGGTCGAGCACGCGACCTCCGTGCTCACGTCACCTGGCTGATGCGTTCAGGTGAGTGAGCGCTGCCTGCAAGACAGGCAACGGCTCCTCGTTCACGCGCCACCCCACCCTGGCTGCCGCCAACCCCATCGCCAATCCTTCTCCCGAGCACAGCCCATGTGCCTCGAAATACCCAGCCAAGTAGCCCCATTCTCTTAGAAATTCCTGCTCGCGCCCGGCATCGGCAGTAACCGCAAAGAGCGACTCTCCGAGCCACTCTGTCGCTTCGATGTCCACACCGAGCTCGTTGGCTGCTGACGCGACCAAGGGCAACCGGTTGGCGGGTTCTCGCTCAAGGTGACGCAACATGCTCTCGTGGCTGCCAGGTCGTTCTGTAAACCCAGCAGACCAGTTGGTTGGCATTGAAAACGGGCGAAGCACCCGAGTGTCGGCGTCTACGAATATCGCCGTAGACGCGCGCGCCAGCGCTGCCTCGAGGGCAAATCGCTTCTCATGATAGGGACCGCGTCCCTGCCGCTCGCGTCTCACGACGATCGCGCCACCTTGGCTTGCCAACGCCTCCGGACAGTCGGTTGCCACGAGCACACGCTCTCCCGGTATCAGTTTGGCAACGTCAGCTGCGAACTGCGACGCCAACCGAGCGTATGTTGGCCCTAGGCCCAGTGTGCATAGGAGGACGTCCATGGCAGTTGTGTGAGTGGTATCCGTTCGAGGCATTCAGCACCGCCGAAGCCACAACGAACTGGGCTCACGCGGGGTGCGCGCGAGTTGAGGGCATGCCCGTTCTAGGGCATCACGGTGGTTGTGACAGAGGTAGTTCAGCGCAGCCACGATACGGAAGGAGGGGTTCGAAGTCAGTAACGCCTCGACCAGATACTGTTCGTTCCAGAAGCGCCGCTTATCACACACCCACCGTTCGGGGTAGTCCCGCGGCGTGAATATGTCGTGGATGTGGACGAATACCCCAAAGGGAAGGCTGGGTAGCACGGTCAGCAATAGAAAAAGCACGTCTCCCTGGGGTCTAATCACATGCGACGAGTCGATGAACAGGATGTCGTTGGGCTCGAGCGTCTGAAAATACCGAGGCGACAGGGTCTCGACGGGGCACCGTTCCACCTCGACGCCGGTCTGTTCCAACCACGGCCGCTCGTAGGGTTCGATGCAGGTGATCCTGCAGGAGTAGTTACGGTCGACTTGGGCCGCGTCGCGCACCGCCCTTATCGCGAGCAAGGATGACATACCACTGCCGACCTCCACAATCCTGCGGGGGCGCAGCAGGCGAATGAGCCCGTAGTAGACCTCGGAGCTCCCAGGCTCAAAGAAAACATTGTCGAAGTGGAACGTGGGCTTGTCCCTCGGCGCCACGGCGCTCTTCGGCCCCTCGAAGGGGATGTCGGCAAGAGCATCTGCAAACGCCATTCGTCCGAGCCACACCAGCTGCTCTTCGACGTTCAGGTCCAAACCCGGAAGGTGCCGAGGTGTTTGCAACGACGACCGCAAGCGGGAAGGGATCACGAGCGGCTCGTAGTAGTGGTCCTCGACCGGAAAGACTCCCACCCTGTCAAGGATCCACTGCGTCACGGGAAGGCGGTGCACGCCGAAGCGCCGCACCCGGCGAAGGTACGCAGCACTGGCGAGAGTGAACGGGGCTAGCATCCCCTCGAGCAGGGCGAGATAGCGATGCGTCATGGTGCTCCGGGCGGTCGAATGCGGATCCCTTTTTCGGAGGCTGCCAAGATGCCACGATCCCACCAGCTCGCGCAACTGCGCATTCCGGTCCACTTGGGCACCCAGACCGACGCTATCTGGTCCGGAAAACGCACGCAACGCGTCTCGGTTCGAATATCGTGGGGTCGCCAAGCAGCCAAGAAAGCGCTAGGAGACCGCCCGCGTCGTCTGCAGCCGAATCGCCTTGGAATGCGCTACCTCATCGAGGGGTGGTCCCGAACTACCGAAAGACGGCTTCGTTGGTAGTGGAGTGTTCGTTGCTCTAGGAGTCTGGTGTCTTTCTCTAGGGAGTTGGTGGATTGGCGTCGCGCGCGAATCTAGGCAAGTGAAGAGGAACCTGCAATAGAGGTAGCATTGTGAGGACGACGCCCGACAATTCGAGACGCGTAGCAACCAAGGCTCCAGCTCCCGAGCACCTCCCTACCCGTGGGGCTTTCCATGAACGAGCAAGTTGAACCGATATTTGCACCAGAAATTGGTCTTGGAGATAATTGGTACGCTCTCAACGCCTACATGCGCATGCCGGTCGCGCGAGTGGAAGTCTCGCGCTGGTCCAAGGCGGAGCAGGGGCGGGTCGATGTGGGGCGCCGACTGAGGGAGATCCTGGCGCTGCTAAATGGCCCCATTGATAAGGTGGTGGTGACTGACGCCCTTCCGACCTATCGCAAGGCAGACTGGTGGACTTGGGATGTCGAGTATTTTCCTACCTGGATCCAGTGGGCACCCAACCGGAGCGGGCGGCTCGCCTACCAGTTCGTNNAAAGGAGCTCGGCAGCGGGCAAGAACCCGTCCACCAGCGAATCGGAGCGGTTACTGACCAGCTTGTCAGGCTATGAGCTGGTGCGACTGGGGGACCACCTCTCGCTACAGCGCTGTGTAGAGCTGCTCGCCTCGTGCGAGGCCCTCGTGTGCGTCTGCAGCGGCCTCAGCCACGTTTGCCACAGCGTCGGGACGCCGCTCTTTCTGCTTGAGTACTCCCAGGGTGTGGAGCGTTTCCGCGTGGGCAAGCGCTACTTCAGGTGCGTGGGCACGGATGCAGCGATCACCGCGGTACGAGCGTTCATGGGACGATCGTAAGGGTTCAGCCCTCCGCCGTGTGGGGCGCCTCCATGGTATCCTCGAGTTCCTCAAAAAGAGGCGTTGACCTGGTAAAGGGACTGGACCAGCGCCGCAATCCGACTCCGGTCCAATCGGTCACGAAGGCCTTCGAGTACTTCGAGCTCCGCTCGCGCGTCCGTTGCGTCCAACCGCTGCCCCTCGAGGCTCAGGAGCTTCGGCTCGAGCACGGATATCCGGTGGAGCAACGTCGAGGGCGTCGTGGCGACCAAGCTGGCGTTCGGCAGAGACGGCACGAGCGATGCACGCGATATCAGGGTTCCACGCGACTGTCGGGCATAGGGGCTTCCCTTGATGTCGGCCCCGAACTCTTGTGGTTCCGGTTCGCCCCAGTTAGGATACTTGTTGAAACCATCGAGGCATCGTGAACGTTTTGGTCATACTCGCCAGCAGTTCAGGGGCCTTCCATATTGGCCTAGCCTACCTGGCTGGCGCGCTCAAGACCGCTGGACACAACGCAGGCTACCTGCCCGTGACCGAGGTCGATGTTGGGAAGCTTCGAGCGGCGCTGGATCATTGGCGGCCCCAGTTGGTCCTGCTTTCCTTTACCACCGACACCCGCGCGCTCTGTCGCGATCTCGCACGGGTGGTAAAACAGCTGACCTCGAACCAGACCCCCGTCCCGATCTTCGCTGGCGGCGTCCATGCCACCTTTTGCCCCGAAGACACCCTCGCGATCGATGAACTCTCGGGGCTATGCCGCGGAGAGGGCGAGCAGGCCGTCGTGCACTTGGCGAACCGCCTCGCGGCAGGGCAGGTACCCACCGGAATCCCCAACCTCTGGGTCCGTCACCGCGGCGCGGTAGACCGGAATGAGTTGGCGCCGCTGGTGGAGGATCTCGATGCCCTCGCGCCACCGGACTACGGTATCTTCAAGGCACACCAGTCACTGCGCGTCTTACCCATCATCCTGACGAGAGGATGTTCGTTGGGATGCACCTACTGCTGCAACCACGCCTACCGCGAGCTCTATCGGGGCAAAGGAAAGTTCCTCCGGCATCATTCCGTCAGCTACTCCATAGAACTCATCGGACGACTTCTGCGCGAATTCCCCGAAGCCCACGCGGTGGAGTTTTATGACGACACCTTCATCCTCAACCGTCGTTGGCTCACCGAGTTTCTCGCGGAATATTCACGATTACGCGTCCCATTCGTCTGCAACGGGCGCTTCGACCTGCTGGACCGGGAGCTGGTCGAGCTGCTCGCGCAAGGCGGTTGCGTTCGACTGAACGCAGCCGTGGAAGCGGGAAGCGAGACGATCCGGCGCGAAGTGCTCGGTAGAGACATGAGTGACTCGGTGATCCGCGACGGGGCAAGGCTCGTGCGCGAGGCCGGCATCCATCTGTACACCCACAACATGGTGGGGATCCCATTCGAGACGGAGGACGACATTATCGAGACAGCCGCGCTCAACCGCGCAATTTACACCGACTCCGTCCAGGTCAGCGTCTTCAATCCTTATCCCGGAACTCGACTCCGAAAGCAATGCGAGGATCGCGGTTGGATCGATAAGCACATCAGCGTCACTTCCTTTCGCGATCAAACGGTGCTGCGCACGCCACACATCGCGCCGGCTCGCGTGAACTACCTCTTCTTGACCTTCAAGGCCCTCGTTTTCGACGAGGGCTTGACTCGGCGCGCGATTCAGCTCCTCGCGTGGGTCATGCATCTGCACCGCAACTACCTCTACCGTCGCCTGCGCAGGAACCGGCTTTTTGCCCCAGTGTTGCGCTTCATGTTCGCAAGGGAGCGGACTCCTCGTGAATGAAGGCGCGAGCCAAGACATCGAGAATTGCCGCGGGCGCGAGGTATCATCGCGCCGGCTGTTGGGGCGAATGCATTCCACGACGATTTGGCTGCAGGCGAAGCAATCGGAGCTCTACGACTGGAACCCGGAGCAGGTCTCGTCGAAAAATTCAGAGCATGGCACGCCTTCTGGGCGCTGCCACAACGATCGACAGGTCATCTCCTCACCGCTCGAGTTCATGAACAGCAGCGTACGGGCGACCTGACAAGCCTCAATACTCGCCCGCTCAGCTGGCAGGCTATTCGTCAGCAGGGCCCGAAGTAGTCTCCAGTGTTCGGGGGAGTTACGCACGAGTCCAGCCAAGTCCGGGTAAGCTATATCCAACTCCGATAGCGTATCCACCAGACGGAGGCAAGACCGATCGAGCCGCAACCTCGCTAGCGCGGCTTGTCCGGCTGGGGCCAGGGTCTGGAAACGCACAGAGCTGACTCCGCGGGACCGCCACTCGCGGAGGACCTCCGGCAGCACCTCGACCCAAGGGAGCAACTCGTTGTGCAGAACCACCTTGAGCTGGAGATTCAAGTCCCGAGCCGCCAGCTCCTCCACGAGCGCCAGAGGCAACGACGAACATCGCAGGCGCTGCTGGAGCTCGTCGACCAGCTCGAGGGAAAGGGTCACGCCGAGGCGCCGATCCGCCATGCGATCGATACGTTTCAGGAGCCTATTCCACTCAGCGTGAACACCATTCGAATGGATACGAACGGGAATGTCCTCAAGCGCCAGGCGCTCCAGCAAATCGGCCAGCTCCGGATACTGAAGGGGCTCACCGCCAGTAAGCAACAAGTTGGGACTGGCGTAGCGACGGCAGACAGAAATTAGCCAGTCCCAGCGCTCTCTGGGGAAGTCGCCCCGGTGAGAGCCGGCGCCCAGTCGATCATAAGGTCGCTCGCTACCGCGACAGTACACGCAGCCGAGCGCGCAGCGGCTCGTTAGCGACAACAATATGAGCTTCTGCGGTTGGTTTGGAGCCTTACAAGAATCGCGAGCAGAGTAAGTACTGCGTTCACTCGCCTTTTCAGTCTCTTCTCCTGAATCGGTCATCGCTATGCCGCTTGAAGGCGCCATTCTGGGCTTGGTTGAGCCATTATGTCAACGCACGCGCGGGTACTGGTCGCACCGTTGAACGCAGCAGGGGCGCTATCGACGCAAGTGATCTTCGTTGTGGGTAGATGTAGGAACATCCTCTCGAGCCCTTGACCCTGGAAATCAGGTGGCCCCATGAGGGTGGAAATTGGCAAAGGAGACGGCAACAGCGCACGCGCTCTCGTGCTACTAAGCTAGCCGCGATGTTGATCTGCAGTCTGAAGCTGACCCACGATGGGACCGTGGCTCTCCTCGACGGGAATCGGTTGTCGTTCTCCGTCGAAATGGAGAAGCTGGCGGGGCATCGGCGCTTCATGTCCATCAAGCGACTGATGTCACATCTGGAGGACACCACCTTTCTTGCGGACGTCATCGGCAAGTTCGGGTTCCGAGTGAGCGACATCGATCGCTTCGTGATCGATGGGTGGTACGGTGAGACCGCCACTTCGTCCTGCACCATCGAGCTTTGTAGCTCCCCATCGTCCCCCGCCATTCCCATTGAGGTGGCCCCTTACCTCGAGGACGCGCCGATCCTGACGCTGCATCCAACGCGCGGATCCGGTGTTCCCGTAGGCACGGACCGAGTGGACTACCTCAGCTACCCGCACCTGATGGGTCACATCATGGGGGCCTGGTGCAGCAGTCCCTTCGCCCGGGCTGGCCAGAGTTCCTACGTTCTGATCTGGGATGGTGGGACGGTTCCCCGCCTGTTCTGGCTCGATGCGGACCGCGAGCGAGTCGAGTACGTCGGTGCTCCCTTCGAGCTCCTTGGGGGCGTGTACTCTTACTTCGCCCAGCACTTCGCTCCCTTTCACCGCCCTCCCGGCCAGCGTTTCGATGACATGACGCTCCCCGGCAAGTTCATGGCGTACGTCGCCCTGGGTAGCGTGAACGAATCACTGATCGGGATCATGGAAGAGTGTCACGAGCAGTTCGGTGGACGGCACGCGCGGACCTCACCATTGTTGTCAGACAGGGAGTTCTGCGAGCTTGTCAGCGGGCAGCCGAAGCTAAGAGATCACCCGCCGGAGGTCGTCCTCGCCTCCTTTCACGGGTTCCTCGAGCGCCTGTTGCTGCGAGGACTGGAGCGGCTCGTCAGCCAGGGGGACCACGGTTCGCCTACCGCTCTCTGTTACGCGGGAGGGTGCGCGCTGAACATTCTGTGGAACTCCGCGCTGAGATCGAGTGGCCTGTTCGGATCGATCTGGGTTCCTCCTTTCGCCAATGATACCGGCTCGGCGCTGGGAGCTGCCTGCTGCGAGATGTGTCGCGTAGATGGGTATCGAGCCCTGGAGTGGAACGTGTACTTTGGACCGGAGCTGGAGTCCAACCTCCCGGGAGCGTCCTGGTCGTCGCGCCCGTGCACCCTGGAGGAGCTCGGGCACTTCCTGCACCAGTCCGGAGAGGCGGTGGTGTTCCTCCATGGGCGAAGCGAACTGGGTCCGCGAGCACTGGGTCACCGAAGCGTGATCGCGACACCGACGAGAGCCGATACGAAGGACCGGCTCAACAGGATGAAGCAGCGTGAATCCTACCGCCCGGTGGCTCCCATGTGCCTGTCCAGCCGGGTGAGAGAGGTCTTCGAGCCCGGACACGCGGACGAATACATGCTGTACAGTCAACGAGTCAGACCTGAATGGCGGACACGCATCCCTGCCGTCGTTCACCTCGACGGATGTGCCCGGGTGCAGACGGTCGATGGCACCAGACCAGAGCTCGAGCGCCTCCTCGTCGCCCACGAGGAGGCCAGCGGCGTTCCCGTTCTGTGCAACACCAGCGCCAACCTGCCCGGGTGCGGATTCTTTCCCGACGCTGCGTCCGCCGCCAACTGGGAGGCGTGCCGCTACGTGTGGTGCCAGGGGACCCTCCACCAGCGGATTCGCGAAGAACGGTGAGCTCGATGAACGACCCCGTGACATCCGTTTTCGGGACGATTCTCGTTCCGACCAGCCCGGCGGCGCTCCTCGACCGGATCATCATCCTCAAGCTCAAGTGCGAGAAGCTCTCTGTACGGGGTCGAGACACGTCGATCGTAGCCGCGGAATTGAGCCGTCTATCCCGGCTCTGCGACGAGCACGTTAATGTTGACGTCATCTCCGATCTCGTGGAGGCGCTGGTCGAGGTCAACACTGCGCTTTGGGAACTGGAGGACGACATCCGGATGCTAGAGCAGGACCGCTCGTTCGACGCTCGCTTCATCGAGGTGGCCAGGGCTATCCACCTGGGCAACGATAAACGCTCGTTCCTGAAGCGAGCCATCGACGACAGGCTGGGGGGGGTGCCCTGGGCCGAGACTAAGTGCTATCGCGGCGAAGCCGAATGACACAGCGAGCAGCTCCTCGTATTGCTGAAGGAGCTAGGCCTCGGCGCGCGCCGCGAAACGGTTGAGCACGCGGAGATCGACGAAGCTTGTCTCCTGGTCGACGATGAGCTTGTCGGCGACGGTGGCTCGCGTGCTGGCGCAGAGTGACCCCGTCCTGTGCCATTATTCGAGCGAGCCAAATTCACGCTGCATCTCTATAATAGAAGTTCAGTACTCCGCCCAATCGTTCGCGACATTTGGTGGGGCCTGCATTGGGCGCACTCGCTAGAGTTGCTTCGATCAATCGGTTTTCGAGGCCTTGATGGTTTCGCTCCCGATGATAATGATCGACAAACTCAAAGACGATTTTACGAAGATGTCGTTCGCCAAGAGGCACAATCCTGTTGAGGCACTCCCTTCTGGCGGATAGTACAAATCTTTCGGCGTAGGCATTCAAATTTGGGCTTCTGGCTGGTAGTTTGACCGAATTCACGCCGGCGGCTTCCAGTATTCCCACGAATCGACGTGTAAACAACGGATCTCGATCGTGGATCAGGTNNAGGTTTCGAGCAACTTGTTCCATCCATTGACCATATGCATCGTGGACTATTCCTGCGCTGTGAACGCGCCGGGTTTTCAGGTCGATGGCAAACAAGACGTAATATCGTACTAGCCCGCGCCAAGTCAGCACTTCCACCGTAAAGAAGTCCATTGCAGCTATCGCTCCCCAATGAGCCTTCAAGAAGGTCTTCCAAGAGGTGCGCTTGCCGCGTTCGGGTGCTGGTTCGAGCCCCGCATCGGCCAAAATGCGCTTGATGGTATTTCGACCCAGGTCGTGGCCCAGATTCCACAGCGCTCCCCGAATTCGCGTGTAGCCCCATCCCGGATTTGCGGTGGCTACTTGAGCAACGAGCTTAGCAAGGTCCGTCTTGGTTGGCGGTCTACCTGGGCCCCGAGCCGCGGATCCGTCGTACTTCTTGGCGACGAGATTGCGATACCAACGTAATAAGGTATCGGGGGTTACAATGCAGGCGATTCCATTGAGACCAGCGCCTATGGCTTTCGCACAGACCGCAAGCCTTCGGCGTTGATCGTTGGTAAGACGTAAACGTTTCTTACCGAGTTGTTCGCGCAAAACCCGGTTTTCCTCTAAAAGGTAATCAATCAAGTGTTGCTGCCGGCGCTGGACCCATCCGGCCAGGATGGTGACCATAAACTGAAGCAATATGCCGTTCATCGGGCCGAGTATACCGGCAAATTGGGTCCAAATTTGGGATTGCCAACGCCTGCTAAATGGCAACAATCAAGGGCGATTTGGCCAATTTTAGTTTTGGCACCAGACGGGGTACATTTCGCAGGCTGCTGCCAACGGCGTGCTTGAGTCCATGCATTGCCTTGGTGGGCGGGTGTTTGGGTTGGTCAAGCGGTAGTGTTGTGTCCTGTCTTTGCTCTCGCTCTTGAAACGCGCCGCCGAACCGGACGATGAACGACTCCGCGTCGGCGCGATACCGGATCAATTTCGGCCAGCATGTCTTTTGCGCCATATGCGTTCAATTTTAGCAATTTCTCGAATATTAGCAGACCCTGTTCTCGCAATGGATCGCCCAGGCGTTGAAGAGTAATTGCTATGTCGACGAGTTCGGGACCGTCATGAAAAAAGTTTTGCCCAGCATTGGCTGAGGTAACGCTATCGACGAGCCTCTCCACGATGTTGCACATGAGCTCCGCACCAACCGGAAGCAAACCCGCTAAGTTCCCAACGAATCTTGCCCGATCTAGCGTGGCAAGTATGCGTGGGTGCTCAACAATCTTCCCGAGCAATCGTTGGGTCGGGTCATCCCAAAGAAAACCATCCGCAAAATTTAGACAGTGCATGACGGGCTGCACCAACTCGTCATCCGAATTCGCAATTAATCGAACCAAGACGTCAGTGCAAGCTTCCCTCCGCTCTGGGACTGCCCAAAGGTGGGATAGTGCATGTGCAATTCCGAGCATCATGTCCTTGGATACATGTAAGCAATCTTCAAACGCCGACACTTCGGTTTCAAGTCGTTGCTTAGCCCAATCAGTCGAATTCTGTCTGGTTGCTGCAAGTACGAGCAATTCACCAAACGCTTGTTCTTTTCTGTCCCATTCGCCATTCCAAAGTCCTATCATCCAACGTTCTATTACTGCAGACGAAACATAGTGCATTGCCCGCGCAATGACTGAAGTTCCGGCGTGGCAATCTCGCACGGCTGGGTACCGGTCAAATAGTCTGTCCAGGAAGTTTGATGTTTGGTCTGGGCACGAATGAAATGTGTACTCGAAGTATCTCAACATTGACTGCCAGACAGCCACATTTTCATTGCGTTCAAAGTGTTGCTCAATTGTGAAAAACCACTTGTCAGGATTGAGCCCAGGTATTCTAAAGGCTATCGTCCTGCGAACCTACGCCGCAGAGACACGCACCAGGTGACATAACGCACAGTATGCGCAGTAGTGCGTGCACCTAAAGCCTAAAGCGGAATTTTGAGCAGCCTTGATCGAATCCAAAACACACCATCGCGCTCGGTCGGCCAACTCGATGACCATCGGGTGCCTGTCTCAGTCTGGAGCTCAGTCCCAGTCGGCAGCGAACGACTCTTGGTAGAAGTCGGGTGACCTGGCTCTGGCGATTGGCGGCAGATCGGTTGGCAATCCCATACTCGCGAGGACTTCTCGCGCAGTGGTTGGCTCAGTGACGAGCTCGACGAACTTTAGTCTTCCGCCGCAAGGGCAGGCGAGAGAGTCAACATCGTGAACTCTCTTTAGTAGTGTAGCCCAATCAATACGCCACGGCGCGCCGTGACGAAGTCCAACGTCTTGGCTGCGGATCTCTGGCTCTTGCTTCGATTCTCTTGCTGGTGCTGCCAGTATCGTCGATGCGACAGTTGGATCTGCTGGAATCTTTGGCGAAGTAGTTGACGCTGGTTTACTGGGATCTGGTTTCAGAGTCGAAGCTATCGAGGGCTTGCCGTGATTGTTCTGCTGCTCGGTAGCTGGTGAAGAATCGGGTACGACCGATTTACGCCACGCTGCATTCGGTCCAAATACGCCGAAGTAGCGCAATAACGGGTGATGTGGTGGTGGGATCAAAGCAACCAACCGAGCCATGAACTGCATCGGGCTCATTACTCGTTGCGTTTCATTGCCGTGCCGAGTCGCTTTGACTTGGTAGATCACATTGCCATCGGGTGCGATGCACAAGCGTTCGAGGCTTAACGGTGCACGCAAGCAATAGCGCAGCAGGCGCTCCCGGGCGTCCTTGTCTTCAGCGCAAATCGCGATGCCAGCGTACAGGCTGTAAGCATGGCTCACGGCCACGCGTTCATTGACGGCTCGTTGCTCGAATCCACCTTCGTCGGTGTCCCGGTTACTGGTACGTGGCCTGCCGCGTTTCTTCACCAAGTTGCCCAGTCCCAGTGATCCCTGAGCGCAGGCTTCAAGGGCGGAAAGCTTTGGGGCTTCGTTGGAGATCCCGTCGTCAGGCTCGCTCTTGAGCAAGCCGTGTCGTCTCAGTCAACGCATGAATCGCTGATGCACGTTGAAGGCGATCTCTTCTAGATCGACTGGTGCGGGCTGACGCAGCTCGTGGAAGTCGACTGTGCCGGAAGCAAGTCGCAAAAATACGCCATCCGGCAAAACTGCGTGAAGGTGAGTATTCAAATTCAATGACGATCCGAAGCGATGTTGCATCACCAGCGCTCCGTAACGAACCTTGGTCAATCCGTTTTCTCGTGCCCGCTCACGCTGCCAGCGAAATACCTCACTGACGAACAGACTGGTGACGGCACCAAACGCATCGGCACGGCAAGCCAGCAAGAGTCTCAATTCGAAAGGCACGCTCAACACCCATTGCCGAACAGGCACGTCGGGGATTACGTGATCTACGAGATGAGCGGCGCCATTGCACGTGCGCCTCGCGTTGCAACTAGGACATGTCCCTCTGCGTTTGCAAGAGAACGCAACCAAAATGCTGCGTCCATAGTCTTTGCAGACGGCCTTGGCGAAGCCATATTGCAATAATCCGCAAGCTAAGTAGTCGCGCAATTCCTTCTCAACGTACTTGGGCAACGGCTTGTCATAGTGGTCGCTGACTTCCCCGAGGAATGTCTCCAGATGCTCGGACACTATCTTGTAAAGGATGGTCTTTTCGGGCTCATGGTGCTGGCGTGCAGTCGAGGAACCATTGCCGGCGCGCGGGGCCGTCGACGCTTGAATGGTACCGATCGAATCTGAGGTCACGCCGGAAGTCTGAGTCACGGTTCCGGGGGGGCCGTAGCGAGCACCGTGCCAGGCTGAATTGGTCAATCTAATCGGCATATTTGATGGCACTGCGGCGGCGATGCGCGCCATCTCGCCAGTGATCGCCGCCACTCCCACCCTTCCACGTGCCGTCACTTCAAATCAAAAATCTTATCCGCGAGTCTCAAATCTCAGCGGCGGTAACCGCGGTCACGACGGCGGGAGGCATCTCAGAGCTCCTAACCTGCGACTGTACAGGAGCAGAATCCGGTATCGAAACGGGACCAGAAATCGGGTCTGACGCCTCTGCAGGCACCTCTGCCAACGGCGCCATCGGCGG
>PMCK01000663.1 GCA_003154095.1 Myxococcales bacterium
ATCTCATCACCCCACATATTGCCTCGGGCACTGATCTCGTCGGTACCGAGTGAAGTGTCCCTGCCCCAAGGCGCCGTGGGTGCATTGGGGTCGCCGGCCGCACCAGTATTAAGTAGCCCGATCATGCCAAATTCCTGGGCTTCACGAAGGGCCGCTGCGCGCGCAATATGTGGATCTGGGTTGTCGCGCGGTCCCTGTACGGCATACCGCTTGTTGGTCGCTTTCGAGGTCGGATTTCCCATGGAACCTTCTTCGCCCTTGGCGCGAGTCCCGGTTCCACCTTCCTTGTTGTCGGCGTTATCTTCCGCGACCTGTTCCGTTTCCTTCTCTTCTTGTTCGCGTTCGGCGGCTGCCTGCAAGTATTGTTGAATCAAATACAGTTGGTCTTGGTTGATCCCTTCGTCGTCGGTCAATCCCAATGGCGGAACGAAAAACGCCATCGCCGTGACAAAACCGCCCACGGCACCGAAGGAAAGCCCAAAGTAAGACAACACTGCCCATTCAACACCGGCGGCCATACCCTTCTTGGCTGGCTTGCCCGCGTTCACCGCAGCAACTTGAAAGACAAACGCATCCAATTCGATGCGTGCTTTCGTGCCGGTGGGTATGTTCATTTGATGGCCACCCGTTACTTCTGCGGTTGGCTGCGCCTTCTGGCGCGCCTCGTCGAGAGACATCCTCGGTTGACCCGGAAACTCAATGAACCCTTTGGCACCCGGCGGAATAACTACGGCCGCCGACATTCGATCGCCGATCACCACGGGCAGGCGCGTGGTTCCGATTTTTTCCGCAGGAATGAAGAAATCACAGGCAAAATTCTTCCCTTCCTCTTCCCCGACATAAAAATTGCGCGGCGGAGCAAGGTGCGAAACGTGCAAAACATTCGTACCCCAGAGCACCATGACCTCGACCGCGGGAGCGTAGGGCAGTTCAACTTCATCAGGACTAACGTCGGGGCCACTCTTAACTAGAGTGTACGTATAGGTCCCGGGAGGTGCGTCATCCGGAACCTCATGGGAAGACCGCGCCGCAAATGGGTTGACAGCAGCATTATCAAACGGATTTGAAGTTCCGAATGGACTGGATGCGGCTGCGGCTGCAAACGGATTGGCGGCTGCAGCAAATGGATTCGATGCAACCGCGAATGGATTCGAAGTCGGTGGAGCAGCGGCAGGCCTCGCTCCCATTGCCGCCGCGGGTTCCGCGCTAGCCACTACTGCACCAGCCGCATCCGTCCTCTCCAATACCAGACGTGTGCTGCCAATTTGAATCTGATCGCCAGCGTGCAATTTACACTTGTTGACGCGCGCGCCATTCACCAAAGTGCCGGGCTCATTTCCCAGATCGATGAGCGTTACATCGTCCGGACCGGCGACTTCAACGACAGCGTGCATTCGCGAAGCTGCCTCGTCATCGATACGCAAGTGACTCTTAGGATCCTTGCCAACCTTGACAATATCCTGAGTCACGGTTTCTCGTCGTAACAGGGAATCTCCCTGATATACCGCAAATGTGAGTACAGCTTTGGACATGCTTCAAATCCCGCTAATTGAATTATAAAGATCGCTGATGTGCCTAAATATTCTCCACTGACTTCAACATCTCCGGCACGAACGACGTGCGGGGTCGAATCAGCGTGGTACGGGCGGCAGTGGGACGTACTCGAATCGTTGCGTCGTTTGGCCCAAATCCACCGGCGTTTAGAGGATCATCGCTAAATTCGTAGCCGTACCCGCTATCGGTGTCAGAACTCTTTGCCTGGGCAAATACGCTTGGCGTGGCCAGCAACGTCGCCAATCCGAACAGCATCCCACCTAGGCCAATCCTAATTCCTCGTGTCATTTTTATCTCCAGCGGTAATCGGGGGCTGAATTCCAACGGCATTGTATCAAGTCGATAGGCCAATTACAACCCAGATTGAAGTCGACGCGGGCTCGAACGAAATCGAACCCGTCTCGTATCGACACCACTTAATTGACCAATGTTCCCTTCAGCCTCCAGAAATCGGCAAAGCACCTTGTCTTTATTTCTTGGCTGGGTCCGTAGCTTTCTTTGCGTCAGTTCCGGACTTTGCGTNNCCGGACTTTGCGTCAGTTCCGGACTTCTTTTCGTCTGCGCCTGATTTTTTCGCGTCTGCCGGCGATTTCTTGTCTTTCGCCATATCGTCGCCCTTGGATTCGGGCTCAGCAGCCCCACCTTTGGCCTTGTCTTTATCCTTGTCCTTGGCGTCCTTGTCACTATCTTTGTCTTTGTCTCCAGGTGGCGGAGGTGGAGGCGCAGCTTTGGCGGCTCTGGCTGCCTCTTCGCGAGATTTCTTGCCTTCCTCAAGGAACTTGATGGTGTCACGCATGTCCTTGATGCGTTCATTCGAGCGCTTTACGGCATCCGTGAACGCGGAATCGCCACCAGCCTTACTGGTAAAGTCCTCATATTGACGAATGGCGACTTTCATCATGGCGATGGACTTGTCTTCATCACCAGCCGACTTCGCCTTGAACTCTTGCGTCAAAATCGCTTCGTTGTAGTAAGTTTCCGGGCGATTGGGCGAAAGCTTCTTGGCCTCGGCCAACTGCTTTTCGGCCTGAGGCATTTTTTCGTCCCTGTTACCGGGGGTAATCTGACCGCGAATTGCGAGGGCCAATCCCAGGTGCGCCTCGAATTCATTGGGCCTTAACCTCAAAGCCTCGCGATAAGCCGTTTCCGCTTGTTCGAAGCCGCGGAATGACAAATTTACCGCAGCATAATTCATATGGGCTTCGAAAAAGTCCGGATCGAGCGATCGCGCAGCCGCGAAGCTCTTTACTGCGCCATTGAAGTTCCTTAATTCCACTTGAATTAGGCCCGATGTATTGTGAAGGGCGGCATACTTCGGATTTTTGCGTTGCGCCTGCGATGCCACAAGTGCCGCCAAGTCGAGCATCTGCTCGTTCACCTGAACGGACTTGGAGCTGGAGGCCATCATGCTGCGACGCTTACCCTTTCGCTTGCCACCTGCTTCGGCTTTGGCCTTGGCTTGTTCCAAGTAATAGACGGCGAGCTGATTGAACGCGGGCATGTAGTTATCGTCAATGGCGAGCGCCCTTTGAAGATTTCGTTTTGCGCGCTCAAGGTCATCCTTACCGTCGGAATTGGATTGATCGCTGCCTCGTTCCATTTGCAATGCAGCTACGGCGACAAGCGCTTCAACATTCTGAAACTGAGCGTCGTGAATAATCTGCTCGAGCGAACCGATCGCAGAATCTAGGTTGTTGTTGCGTTGATAATCATAGAGCGCCAGCTGCACACGTGCCCGATGGAACTTGCCATTGGCAGCCACCGCTTGTTCGAATGCGCCGCGAGCATCTTTGTCCATTCCGCATCGCTGATACGCCAGACCGGAATTGTACAAAGCTTCAGCGAGCGTCTGGTTGGTCGATGACTTCTGTTCGTCAGCCGCCGCTTTGAATGCTTGAGCCGCATTCTTGCACGTGGCGTCATCCCACTGCCCCTTGGAATCCGCATCTACGAATTCCTGCAGTGCGCCTTCGAACTTATCCGCCGCCTCCTTCGAGACGGCAGTCCCAGCAGCCGATTTATGGCCACTTGGATGCGCCGGCGCTTTCGCCGCAGGCGCCGCTGCTTCTCCACCACAACCTACCGCGACGATTAGAGCGCCGACGGCCAATAAACTCTTGCCACGCAACATCTGATTCCTCCGGGGATTCTGACTGCGATCCGCGAATGGCCGTGCCGCTAGAATAGACAACACGGCCCGCCGGCTCACTTCTTCTTCTTCTTTTCCGTCTTTTCGGGTTTCGACTTTTCGGTTTTGCTATTTTCGTCGGACTGCGAATCGGCCTTCTTGAGAGCCTTCTTGTCGACATCAGGCTCAGCGCTCGCCGTAACGAAAGACTCGCCGCCAATTCGAACTGGCCTTGGCTTTTCGCGCAACGCGCTATTCACGCGATTGGGCGAGCCGCGGAACTCGTCGATCAAGTGGTATTCGGTCTTGTAGTTATCGGCCAACCATTCCTCGCAAGTGCGGCTGAATTGGTCGAAGTATTGATACTTTACCGAATACTTCAAACATGTCTCGAAGGCGCCCCGGGCCATTTGCTTCTGTGGCTCGGAGGCATCATCCAAGGCTCCGTAATATGCCGTTCGAAGCTCGTAGTCCTTCTTGATTGAATCCGGAATTGGAGCTGCGCGGAACTCCTTCACGAATTGGCCCCACATCTGACCAACACGCGAGCCCGAAGCGATTACCCAGCGAGGGGGAGGCACAGGTTGTAGATCTACGATTCTCTTGTAGTCGGCAGTAGCCGCTTCAATGAGAGGTCGCTTCTTGCCAATCCAATCCTTGACCTTCGTTTCGATGTGCTTCTTTACTTCTTCCTTGCTGCCCTTACCCTTATACTCGGGGAACTTTACGGCATCGACCTTGGACTTCATTTCCTCAGCAAAGTAGAACGTTGCCTCGCCCACGGATTCCAGCGTTCGGCCGATCCTGCGCGTCCGGGCATCCTCAGAATCGTCTTTGATTGACTGGATCTCTGAGACGGCCTTCTGTGGATCACGCCAAGCACCGAGAACTTTCTTGTACTCGGTCGCCGCATTCGGTGCCCGTTTGGTGTTTGCGTAGGCGCGAGCCAGAAGGCCGTGCGCTTGAATCCGCACATCAAGCGTTGCCTGCTTATCAATCGTGTTCATGCTCGCGTTTAAGCGCTTGACCACATCTTCCCAGGCGCTCTTTTCGCCGTAGTGCGCGGCGACGGCAAACGCAATTTGAGCTGCCTGGGCCGGCTTTCGTCCGCCGTAGTACTTATTGAAGTTATTGGCGTCCGCAATTGCTTCTTCTTCCTGACCGAGACCCAGCCTGAGAACGACGGCATCGCTAAGCGCCTGATCGGCCGTCTCGCCCTTATAGCTAGTTTCTTTGGCGTACTTTTCGAACCAATCCGAGGCCTTGTCGTAGACAGCTATGGCCTGATAGTTTCCGCCAATTTCATACATTGCCTTGAAGGCTAGGGGCGACTTGGCCAGGCCAAACTTCGGATCGAGTAGTACCATTCTCGCGCCGATGGACTTCGCCAACAGGCGCCCGGCTTGGTAGGCCTTGGCTCGGTTATACAGAATTTCGTCTGCTTTTTCGCATTGCTTGACCTTGTCACCCTTCGACAGGGGTGTTTCGCAATACTTGGCCCACAATTCACCGTAGGCCTCCGCGCCCTTGCGATAATTATCGATCGCTTCGGTGCCCTTGCCTTGGGCGGCCTGTGAGTCCGCCAATTCGATAATCTTTTGCGCCTTTAGGCGCATGATATCGAATTGAATTCGGGTCAAAAGTTCGCATTGATCCTTGTTGTCGTCGAACTTCTTGCCTTCGCAATAGAGCTGCAGGAACTGGGGAACATCATTACCCATGTCGGTAAAGCATGCTGGTCGTGGAGGCTCGGCTTTGGAGCCCAGTACGTTGATCGCCTCCAAATACAACTGGCCCGCGTATATCCCCGCATCCACCTTAGAGTAGCTGAGCGAGATATCACGGAACGCAATCGCAGCTTCTTCCCAATGCTGTGCTTCGAAATACGTCCGGGCGCGTGCGTACTTTACGTCAATGTATTGCTCGACCGCTTCCTTGTCATTGTCGTCGGGCTTGACGTAACAAACGTAACGGTTGAACGCTTGAATCATGCCCTTTTGTAGAGCAGTCAAGTCCTTGGGCTTGAACTTTTCCCATTCACCGACTTTGGCCTTGGTATCCTCTTTACTGGCTCCCTTTGGACCGACACCTAGGGTCTTTCGATCGGAATGATTAGCGTACTTCTGGTCGTACATCTTCTGATAGCAAAGAACCGCGGCATAGGCTGCCTCGGCGGCATCGTTCCCACCGGGATCTTCGTCGACGACCGAGTCAAACGCTGGGCCGCATTCCTCCCAGCGCTGCTGGAAGTACAGCAAGTCAGCCATCGCGTACTTGATCTTGTACAGCGTTGGCCAGTCGTCCTTGACGATTCTGGGGAACTCGAACTTTGCAAAGTCCTCGGTCTTGAAATTCTCGCCTACCTTTTTGTAAAGGTAGGCCGCAAGTTCCATAGTTTTCTTATCGCCCGTACCGCGGACGCCACCCGAGCCGACGGCTTCAAGGTGCCAGCTCATCGCGGTTTCAGCCAGCAACTCCGCCGTGCGATTCGAACACTCGAGCTTCGACTTATCCGAATGACTGTCGTTCAAGAAAGCCTTTCGAATTTCAACCTGTGTGTCCATCTCCTTGCGGATGATTTCCTTGTCGGATGACTTGGAGGCTGAGATAGCTCCCGTGATCTGGGTCTGATAATGGCAATACCGGTCACCCTTGTCGCGGGTCATCAGATCCCGGTAAAGCGTGATTCCTTCAGGATAATGCCCGGTGTCAAGGTACGCGTAACCGAGCTCATTGAGCATGTCGATTGTCTTGTCTTCCGCGTTACCCGAATCGCCGCTGATGGGCTTGAAGAAGTTGTAGGCTCGACTTGGATTACCGCTGATCGCATACACGGGAATTAGATCGCGGCGCGCCGACTTCGCCAGCTGCTTGGCATTGGGCAGGTCCGAGAACTTGTCACCGTATTCGATCACGGCCTTGAACTCGTTTAGCGCCTCCGCGTATTCGCCCTTGTTCCAATGCACATAGCCCAGCTTGTACCGCGAGTAGCCGTACACCTTGTTCTTGGGGGGCGGGTACTTGATCACTTCCTTATACGCAGCGGCCGCCAAATCAAACTTGGATGGGTCGCCTTGCGCTTCCTGGAAGAACAATTCACCGAAGGCGAGATACGCGTTCGGGATGTATGGCGATTGCGGCGCCTTTTCTATCAGTTCGTAATAGACCTTGCGGGCATTTTGCAGGTCTTTCGCCTGCTCATATTCATACGCCAGGTAGTACAGTACTTCGTCCAACTTGGAATAGTTGGGGTACTGGTCCTTCATCATCGAGTAATACTTGATGGCATTTTGGCGAGAAGCTTCGGCAATCTTCTTGGCCTGTCCGGCGGCACTTCGCTGTTTGGCCTTTTCGCTAGCAGGGGTCTTCTTGTCACCAGCGATGACTTCAGCCGCATTTTGGTCGCGCACACCCGCCGACTCTAGTTCGACGTAACCTTCCGCCAGTCGCCGCACCAATTGTGGCCGGTCCGGCGAATTCTTCTTGGTTTCCTTCAGAAGCCTCTCAAGACCTTGAATCTCGTTGATGAGAAGGGCTCGGGCGCGCGCCTTCAACCGCGTCTGACGCGTGTCCCGTTGCGCATATTGCTGAAGCATACTGGCGTCGCGCGGCTTGGAGGAATCCTCGCGCTTCTTCACGTCTCGAGGCGGAGGCGCGCTCTTGAATGCCACGGCCCGCTTCTTCTTGATGTCAAAGTGCTTGGGGCCTTTCGGGCATTCGGACAAAGCCTTCTTGGCTTCGGAACTTACGCAGTCCGAACTGAGTTCCGTTTGCTTTTCAACGGCCTGCGAATTCTGCGAGGCAAACAAGGTCGCCCCAAACAGCAAACTCGCGAGCAAATTCAATGTGCGTGCAGCCTTCATTCCCAATTACCTCCCACACGTCGACATGATGACCTGGCGGTAGAAGCCGAGTTCGTCACGCCAGTACTCGCCGTCGAATGGCCAGAGGATATGTTCCTGATCCGGATTAACGATTCCATAAATCTTCGATTCAGCTTTGGTGACCTGCCCGTTCTTCAGTTTTGCGTCAAGCAGGTTCCTTTGTGCGGCCGTTATATCAATTAGAATTTTTTCGCCATTCCTCACGTGTTCGTGAATTTCATCCACGAACCGTTGATAACGTGACATCGCTAGCTCGCCTGTCTGGCGAACTGCCATTTCGCGAGCAAGCGCCAACGATTCCCGAACCTGACCGCCAATCCCGGAATCCTGAAAGTTGGAGGGTGACTTCTTGTATCTACCCTTTTCCTCATCCAGTAGCCGGACGTACTCGATATTTCGGAGTAACTGACGATCGCTCAACGCGGATGACACAATCGGCTCAATCATTGGGTCGAGATTGGCGTTGTGTTCGCGAACCTTGATCAGGAACTTGAAAAACGCCTCGTCGTTGCTGGAACCCTTGTATCGATTGAGAATCTTGGTCAGTTCAGCTTTGATCGGTACGAAATGCTTGTTAAAGCGCGCCACAACGACCATGGCNNGGTGTAGTCGCCCGCCATGAAGTACGCCCACGACTCCTCGAACAGAGCGTCGAGCCAGTACTCGCTGGTTACGTCGATTTGGTTCCAGTACTTGACGGCCGCACTTAATTTGGTCCCATCGATAGTTGGAATGTTCGTCTCCGCATTCAAACGAACGGACGCGGAATAGTACGTTCGCGCCATTGAAAGATAGGCCAGATCGCGCATGCGACCTTCTTCTTCAACGCCCGAGACCCCTTCTTCCAACGCCTTCTCGATGCGCTGAAAGCTCTTTACGGCTGGAATCGACTGACGCTTTTGGACGTAGCTGACCCCAGTGAAGAACTGGGCTTGCACATAGTGCTCGCTGCGGCGGTCAACGCGCTGGAACAGGCGGATCGCCTCTTCATATTGACGATTTCGATACTTGTACCGGCCCAACATATAGTTGAGCGTCCAGTACAACTCCTGTTGCTGGGCGTTATCGAACCTGGCGACCTCCTCATCCGAATATTTTCCAACGCGCTCGATGATATCGGCGGGCTCGGGCAATTGGGTGGCAAGCTTGGCGAGCCAAAGCAGCGTCTCACCGAATTTTAGATGAAACTTATTGTCCGCGATGACGCTGAATATCGAGTAGCTGGCCTGATAGAACTTCAAGCGATAAAGGCAAATGGCTAGGTAGTATTGAGCCATTTGCTTGTTACCTTCGTCGTCACCACTGGCGCCGCTAACGACCTGGTACATCCCAGTCGCTGCGTCGCTCCACTTCTCTTTGTCGAATAGCTTCTTGGCACGGCCGAATGCCTCACTCGGCGCGCCGGCGCTAACCGGACCTTGATTCGTCGATGATTGTTCATCGAGATCAATATCGACGCCCTTCTTCTTTCCGCCTTTGCCTGCCCCTTTGGAGCCGGACTTCGGACTGTCAGCGTCCAAATCCATTACTCCCTGAGCATGGGCACGCGGGGAGATGCTGACCCCCCCCAGGAAGATACACGAAGCAAGAATGCACACTCCGATTTGGCGCTTTCGCAACATGGAGCCTCTCTTTGACTGTTCGGGTCGGCGCAACGCGAGCGGGGTTCCCGCCCAGAAACCATCCACTGGGGCTGGATTCAGAAAACTTCAATGAGAATCAATAGATACCAGCTGCAGCGGCCCGGATGTTAGTTATCGTGCAGTCGTATTGTCAAGCACCTCCTCCGCCTTTGATGAAAATCCTGTTTCTTTGGACTGCGGATTACGCCTCTGAGGCAAAAATTTGAATAAATCAAAGCTGATACAGCCCAGACCCACCAAGTGGGGCCCTGCAGGGAAGAACTGTATTCCGGGCCGACCCGAAACTTCAGGCTGACTTGAAAGACTTGATCAAGACCAAGTCATTATAAAAGCCGACATTGACCTACCGTATCCGACTTAATCACCGGCATCACAAAGTTAGAGGCAACGCCACGTTGGGCTGTCAGTCCCTTCACCTTGCTCGAACCCGGGCGCCTCGGGAGTTGCGAGAAGTTTTGTTGTCCCTTCAACTTTCCTCAAGCGGTTACCGCTTTGGCCGGTGCTGTGAAAGGCTGCTACAATACTCGTGTTTCTTGATTGACGTCCGAGGTTTACGTCCATTAGGGTTACGAGCGTTCGGGGCTCCATTATGGAATTCCTTACAGGTGGTAGTGCAATGACGCGATCGCAGTGGATAATCCTTTTGGTTTCCGGTATCTCGGCGGGTTCAGCTGCGGTCGGCTGCGCCCCCGGTGGCGTTGGGGATCCTTGCGTTCCGGAGGATGAGTATACAGCCACGTTTAATGGCTTCGGCGCTGCCGAGGCAAATGTGGAAAGCCGCTCGTTTCAATGCGAGACCCGGGTCTGCATCGTCAATCACTTCCAGGGTCGCGTCTCTTGTCCATATGGCCAAACGTTGGATGACATCGCGGCAGGACCCAACGGCGGTCCGCACGGGCGTTGCCACATTCCTGCAGATACTGCACTGGTGTCGCAACCCGTCGAGGCCCAGCTTCTGACGCGCCGCGCCGATAGTACGGTCTACTGTTCTTGCCGATGTAAAGGCGCAGATACCACTGCGAAGTACTGCACCTGTCCCAGTGGCTACTCGTGCTCGCCACTCATTCCGGACCTTGGTCTTGGTAAGGCAAATCTAGCGGGAAGTTACTGCCTGAAGAATGGCACTGAATACAAGCAAGGTGGCGGCACCAACAATTGCCTTATCAAGGACAAAGATTGCGATACGTCTGGATACGGCTCGAACAAGAACCCGTAGTTAGAGCTCACCGGTCGTAACAGTCCTAGTTGCTCGAATCTTGCAACTCATGGCAACTGCGTCCGTCTCGTGACCGATTGAGTTGCGTGCCAGACACTCAAACATTTCGGCAGCGCGTTGGGGCTTTGGCCGAACAAGCCGTTGTCCAGTACGTGACGCGGTTGGGTTGGCAAATCCTGGATCGAAACATTCGTGCCGGTCGCTATGAACTAGACATCGTGGCTCGTGAAGGAGCGACAGTCGTGGTCGTCGAAGTGCGATTTCGAGGACATGGCTCAATGGTGTCGGGATTTGGTAGCCTGTCGCCAACGAAGCGCTTGCGCGTGCGTCGAGCTGGGGAGCGATTGTGGCACGCCAAGTATCGCCACGACCCGACCCTGAATCGAATGCGCTTTGATGCTGCCAGCGTGCACTTCGACGAGCAAGGATACGCAAGCGTGGATTACGCGATTGCAGCCTATTGATCTGAAGTTCAACCGGGTTACGGCATCGGCACTGCGATTAGCACGACCGAATTACCTCGGACTTCGACTAGGTAGCGCACGGGTCGCCCGTGCTTGGCGGCAATTTCTTGCTCGCTCGAGCGAATATTAGCAATGAAGCTATCGAATGAGATCCCATCGACTGGATCACCCAGTTGCTGTTTGGCAGCGACATAGTCTCGATAGACTCGAGAATAGTAAGCGTCATCGGACTCTTTCGACAGCATCGCGATGATCTCAGGGCTCACCTGAGGGTTCGTGACGGACGATTCGTCAACGCTTAGTGCTTCTTGGAAATGTTGGGCGTTCGGCGACACCGACGGGCGCCCCTGCTCGTCGGTGTTATCCTCTGGAACGCCCATCAATGCGTTGAGCAACGAGTTGATTCGAAAAACGAGTCCGCCTAGTTCTGGATGCTCAATCTGAAAGCGGAGTGTCTGATTGCCGTTTATCACCGCCAGCAAACCATCTTCGAGTTCGGATATCGGTTGCGTGATGTAATTGCCGATGAGCCATCCCGCCACGATTACAAGGATGAGGCCGAGGCCAATTGCACCTACAAGGGGAGCCAAGAGTCCCGTCACGCTCGGTACGAGCGAAGTTGGTATGGTGGCAATGATGACGACCTCTCCGGAAGAGAAGCCGTCTAATGCCGAAACCGCGAATATTGAATCCCCGCCATGCACGTCGCCTGTCACTACGTTTCGCCCCCGCAGTGCGGATTGGGCCGCAGGCAACAGTTTTGCCCCAGTGATCTCGGCTAGCGCATCACCGCCCAGCATCGGCCCGCCCCGTGCCACAACGTCGAGTCCGTTATCCCGCACAACACCGAAAAGTAGGCCGTTGCCACTCGTGAGATCGCTGGTCCGCTGCAGCCGTTCATCGTTGAGCGGCACGCCCACCACCACTGCCCCCAAGATTGCGCCCTGATCGCCTCTAACAGGCGCGATACTCACGAACATCTGCTCCTGGCGCTGGCGATTGATCCAGAGATCGCTTTCCGCATTCCCGGTCGCAAGGCTCCGCGCCAAAGACGGGTACACCTCGGATATCTTTTCCCCTCGCATCAATGCGGAACCATTTCTTCCGAGCGCGACACCTTGTTCATCAATGAAGAGCACGAGTGTCGGCGTGAGTCCGCTGAGGGTTGCGGCTTGAGCGGCGTCGTCCCGAACCCGGTTTGCCTGAAGAGTAGCGGTTTCCTGGCGCGCTTGTGCGGTACCCACGGCGAATACGTCCCGCACGTTCTGTGCCCGCACCCGCTCGGCCAACCACCGCTCCAGTTGCATGGCGTCAAGGGCCAACCTTGCATTTGCCGAACGGGCGGATTGCGCTGCTGACGCCTTGCGATTGCTCGGATTGGAGACGAGATCCGTCAAGCTGGTCGATAGCAGCGAGAAGGCGAGCAGACCGACGATAAGGACGATTCCGGCATTCGCGATTATTATTTTCCAGCGCATGGAGCTTGACCCCTTCCGTCACCCGACAACTACTCTTCTGTCTAATAGCGGGAGTTGAGGAAAGGAATCAACCAGGTTGGAGGATTTGACCGCCGTGGCATGACCAAAAACCCACGAGCCGGCTTCTCAGATTGCTCGTTTTGCGACCGTGTGGCCGATTCTCGAGTTGTGGTTGCGTGTACCCTTCCCAGTAAGCTAGAAACCCTCGCCCTCGCAACATGCGGCTCAAAATGCCGCGCGTAGTCTGGTGGGTGTAGCTCAGTGGTAGAGCACTGGATTGTGGCTCCAGGCGTCGCGGGTTCAATTCCCGTCACTCACCCCAGCCCGCCGTCGATTGGTGGGAAGGTTAGGCATCCGGTGTGCCTTGCATTCCAAGTGAGACACAAAAATAAACAATTAAACGATCGGCTCAGGCGTTTGCACTCAACCATTTCAAATTGTGCACAGCCTTTGCTATGCAGTACCTGTTTCAAGTACCCTATTGTGGCACGGGATTTTCTGGCAGAGTTTTTGGAGGAGTCATTATGAGCAAAACCGGTGGCGGTTCGTGGGTATGCTTGGCACTGCTTGGCCTTGTTGCGTGCAGCAGTCCTGCCGCTCCGCCCGCTGAAGGTAGTGCGCAGGTTACTTGGACCAATGGGTGCTCCCTTTCACCAGATTCGATAAATGGCCCGGGAGGGATACCTTCTGGGATGAAAGTTGGGGCCAATCAGACAGTTCTCGATGGTCGAGATGGGTATAAGGTCAGCTGCTCCGTTGTCCAAAGTGGGAGTAAGTATTCAGTTTCGGCCTCGATTGAGAAGCCTGACGAAATGACGCTTACTTTGGATAGCAGTAGCATTAGCGCCACTGGCGGACCGGCAAGCATGTCGTTCTTTTCACCAGGCTCAATCAACACTTGGACGAGTGCTGCGGGCGGGTGCACCGTAACGACCTCGTCAACCACCGAGGGGTTGACGGTCAAGCCCGGAAGTATCTGGGCAACTTACATTTGTCCTCAGGTATCAGACGTGAACAATCTCGGAAAAACCTGCCAAACGTCAGGGTTCGTCGTGTTTACGGGTTGCTCTCACTAGTCGGTTTCGTTACGCGCGCGTGAGCTGACGGGGGATGCCGGCGGAGTATCCGAGATCTCCAGTGGCGCCGCCGGAATTGTCTTGAGGACTTCGCGAGTCGGAGCGTCCGTATCCGACGTATCCACTTCAACGCGCACAACCACGGCTGTCACATTGTCCTCGCCGCCATTTTCATTGGCGCGCCGAACCAGGCCGAGGCATGCATTTACCAGTTCCTCGGAACCTCCGACGATCGAGACGATGTCGTCATCCTCGACCATGCCGCTTAGACCGTCCGAGCACAGAACATACACGTCACCTTGTTTCACGTTGTCCGGCTGAATGTCGACGCTTACATCCTCCTGCATCCCGAGGGCACGCGTAATTACGTTGCGAGGCAATTCGCTGCGTTGTTCCTCGGACAAGTCTGGCATCGCCATCAAGTAATCATTGAATAGCGAGTGATCGCGAGTCATTTGCGTAATGAAACCATCGCGAATTCGATAAGCGCGACTATCCCCCACATGCGCAATTATCATGCGGCCCTGTTCGGGGTTGAACAGGGCGCCAACTACCGTGGTGCCCATGCCGTGAAATTCACGTGACTTGGCGCTGCGCTCTAGGATTCTGCGATTAGCCAATCGAACGCCGACTAGGAGATGATTCTCGTCTTCGGAAAGACGTCCGTCGAAGGGCAGAGGCCAGGTGACATCCTCGTTGCCAATCGATCGGAAGTATTCCGAGATGGCCTCAATCGCGAGTCGGCTGGCTACGTCTCCCGCGCGGTGTCCGCCCATGCCGTCAGCAACGACGAATAGCCCGAAATCGGGCATTAGTAAGAAGCTGTCTTCGTTGTGATCGCGCTGCAACCCTACGTCGGTCTTTCCGGCAGCAACGGCTCGCAAACGCGTTTTCATTGGTTACTCATTTGGAGACGCGGCCCGGGGGCGGCCGAAACGGAATCTTCGTTGGCAAACTCGGACATTGTCAAGATCGATGGCTTCCTCAAGGGTCGGAGGGCCCCCGGACGTGCTCCAGGACACCTAGACCGTCAAGATTTCTTTTTCTTTGGCTGTGATTGATGCATCGACCGCGTGGCTGGCTTCCGCAATGACGTCGTCTACTTTCTTCTTGGTTCTTTCTAGATCGTCCTCGCTAATATCCCCAGCTTCCTTTAATTCGGCAAGGATGTCGAGAGCGTCGTGGCGAGCCTTGCGTGCTGCAATCTTGCATTCTTCTCCGTGCTTTTTCGCGACCTTGACCAGTTCCTTGCGCCGCTGCTCGCTGAGAGCCGGTACTGGGACCCGCAATAAATCGCCGTCGACCTGCGGATTAAGACCTAGGTCGCTCTCGCGAATGGCCTTGTCAACCGCGGAGACACTGGATTTATCCCAGGGCTTAATCGTCAACATTCTGGGCTCTGGAACCCCAATCGTTGCCATCTGCGCGATAGGTGTCGATTGCCCATAATAATCAACTCTTATCCCATCGAGCATTCCCGAATGGGCTCGACCAGTTCGCAGCCTCGACAATTCGCGTCTAAGTGCTTCCTGAGTCTTTTGAATCGCGTCTCGAAGCTCCTGTAAGACATCATCGATCATTAATGATACCTCTCAAAACCACACTTTACCCCTATATCACCGTCGGGAGCTCGCGAGGAGAGCGAAGCGCGCGTCTTGAGATTCAGATTGAGCCGTTGAATCACATTCGATAATTCGGCAGGTATCGGGTCCCTGCCGAAAAAGCGGCGCCCATGGCAGCTCCCGAGGCCAAGGGTACGGGCCGGCCATTTGGGCTGCATTCTATTTATGGGCAATGGCCAAGAAGCGCTTCGAATCCCCGGCCGGTGCAAGCGCGAGTTAGGCTGATGGAAATGGGATCTGGCCCCAAGTCTCCGCAACCGCACCCGAGTGGCGAGGTCCAAGTTGCGTCGAACGTGTTAACCAGTGCCGCAACATTTGTTGCATCGTCGGTAACGAGTGCGCTTTCGCCAACTCCTCCGCCTTCGCTGCTCGCGCTCCCCAAAGTGTGTCCCAATTGCAACAACCGCTACCCCAAAGAATTTCGCGTATGCCCGCAGGACGCGACGATATTGGACGATGCGACCGAGAATGATCCACTAATTGGAGCCGTACTCGGGGGCAATTACCAGGTGGTTCGGCTGATAGGCGAAGGAGGAATGGGCCGAGTCTATCAAGCACGCCACACTCGGCTCACCGGTAAACAGTTTGCAATCAAATTGCTGCACGATGAGATTGTGCATCAGCCAGACATGCTGGCGCGCTTCGAACGTGAAGCCCAGTCAGCCGCGACAATTGGCCATCCCAATGTGGTCGAAGTCGTTGACGTGTGTCGCCTCGAAGATGGTCGCCCCTTTATCGTGACTGAATTCTTGGAGGGAGAGGAACTGGGGGCCCTGCTCGATCGAGTGGGCAAGTTGTCTCCCGAGTCCGCGATTCGTATCACGCGACAGATTTGTCGTGCACTCATGGCCGCCCACGCAAAGGGCATCGTCCATCGAGACATGAAGCCTGAAAATGTCTTTTTGGTGGGAAACCTATCTGCGCCCAGAGTCAAAATTATCGATTTTGGAATATCCAAGCAAAGTGACGACAGCGCCAAGCTAACCAGGACCGGCATGGTCATGGGCACACCAGCCTTTATGGCGCCCGAGCAGGCCCGTGGCGAACACGTCGATCATCAAGCCGATGTGTATGCCGTAGGTGGGATTCTCTATCGATGCGTCACTGGACATAAGCCGTACGAAGGCGAAGACGGGGCGATGGTGCTTACGCAAGTGCTTACCGAAGAGCCCAGGCGCCCGAGGGCCGTTGACCCCAGCGTACCGGGAGAGCTCGAACTCGTCATCGAGCGGGCCATGGCACGCAACTGTGCTGACCGATTGGCAAATATGGCCGAGTTGGAGGCCGAGCTCGCGGCGATTGATTCAAGCCCGGGTTCGGTTGACGGCAGTCTTCCATCAATGCTTCCGCCGGGCCCGGCTTCTGGCCTGCGAACACTCGCCTCGGGCAAGGATGGGGTTACGCGAACCCAACACGCTATGCGGACTCAACGCGAGGTTCGCAGCGCTAGGCCCGCATTGATACTGGTGACCGCAGTGGGTTATGCGTGGCTCGTAAGCGTATTGGTATTGGGCGCCGCAGACGTGATTCGATTTTCCAAAACAACGATAGTTCGAATTATGTCCGCAGCGCCCGAAGGAGCAACCCTGACGCTCGGGGGCAAACTGACTCACAACGAGTCCATACTCGTTACGCTAGGAGTAATTGCCGCGACAATAACGCCACTGCTGGTGTGGGCTCGACATGTAGCGCACAGGGTCTGGCCCAACACGTCCACGAGCGTCGGATTTGCCGCACGCGCGCGCGCCAGTCTCACCGCTGGGATGGTGTCATTTGGCATCTTGACGCTGGCATTGAGTCTACTTGAAAGCGTCATAATCCGGCAGAGCCCAGGCACATTCCAGGCGACTTGGAGCGCTCCAATCGTGGTTGCATCATTGTCCTTCATGCTCACCACATGGTGGCTTGCGAGAAATCGCAAAGGGTAACTGGGACTCCTCTTCTCCTGTAACGCCCAGGCATCCAATCAGCTGTGCTTGGTGACCCGGCCGCTAAGCAATAGGCCTCAAAAGAAACCAAAACAAGATCGAGAGAGTGTCGTGAACGTTGGGAATACTTTTAGCGAGATTCGGTCAATCCAGGTGCCAACGAGCGTTACGCGGACCAGCGCCGAGGCAGGCAACCCTGCATTTTCCGTTGAATTCACCGCAGACGGGCCAATTCCCTTTGCGCAAGTTGTGGTGTGGTGTGACGGGCAAAGTCACGTTTTGCCCGCACAATGTCGGGAGGACAAGACCAATACCTACGTGACATCGGTTCCCGAAGGGTTGTCAGGCGCCGCTCGCTTGACGCTGCAAGTGGAAGGTTGCCGTTGCCACAATATCAACGAGGCGCAGGACCACGATTGGATCAAGAGATTCGTCGATGTCGAAATTAGACACCCAGTAGTGCAAAGCGTTCAGGCACTAGGCGGGGATATTCCCGTACGCATACACTTTGGCATTCATAAACACATGCATCAACCCTATTATCGGGCAACCGAACCAGAGCACTGGGATGGTGAAATTAGCGGAATATTCGGCACACGCCGCGGTGCCTATACNNTTTAGTGGTTCGCTCATCGAACAATTGGATCGCTGTGCAGCCCAAGACTTATGTGGCGGCCAATTCAACGACTGGTCCGCACATCTGCGCAAAGCACTCACCATGCGCACGAGCCTCCGGAACCCTCGAATCGACTTTAGCGCTTTTGGTTTTTTTCACCCACTGATGCCGTTAATTCCCCATCGGGACATCGTTCGATCGATTCGACTACATCGAGAGATTGTCAGGAGCAGCCTTGGGATCGAAACTTCTCCGATACTTTTTCCACCAGAAACCGCATTTCACGTTCGCATGATTCCAGCGCTGCTCGAGGCCGGGATCACTGCAGTCGTGTATGATTCAATTCATCGATTTCGAGCCTGTAAGGGTTACCCGTACGGGGGGAAAGATGAAGGCATGCTCCCGCCGAACTTGGCGGATCAAGAGAATCCAGCGGCAAACGACTGGATGCACCTTCAGAATGTTTGGGCTGCCAGTCCAATCAGCCCTTCTCTGCTGCGCCCCTCCTGGATTCGATATGAAGACGCCGACGGCCACGAATTTCGAATAATCGGAATTCCAGCCGAACGGTATCTTGGCAACGAAGACGCGCGCGGCGGATTTGGCGCACTTCAGTATCCAAGCGTTCTCGGGCAGTTGTACGACCAAATCGTGAGCAATCAGCTCTTTGATCCCCTCCACCCACCTTTCTTCTTGTTGCACTCTGATGGGGATAACTATGGTGGAGGCGCCGATAGCTATTATCGCCACAATACGGACAAGCTCGTTGACTGGCTGAACGCCGATCCGCGTTTCGAATTGACGACAATTCGCGACTATCTGGATCGCTTTCCGCCAAGCGCGTCGGATGTAATTCATGTCGAGCCTGGTGCCTGGAGCGGTGCGGACAATGGTGACCCGCAGTTTTCCAAATGGTTCAGTCGAGTCGAGGAAGACTACTCGCCGGACATCAATTCATGGTCAGTATTGACGATGTTTCAAAATGTAGTTCACTCAATCGAGGATACGGAGCCCAACGCGCCCCAGCTGAGTGCTGCTATTCGACTGCTGCAAACGGCAGAGACCAGCTGCTATTGGTACTGGACCGGTCAGGAAATTTGGGATTCACAGGTCACCGCAGCCGCTAATAGGGCTTATACCCTGCTCGATTCTGAGCTAATGCGCGCGACTAGGCGCGATCAAACCGGGCCGACTATCTTTCCCGCCTGGGTGTTGCCGGCCAATCCCGGCGGACAATGCTGGTCCAGTCAGGGGTTGGCGCCGGCTGCACCGAGCGGCATCCTGTTCGCCCTGGTAGCGGACATTAGCCAAGTCATGAGCGTCGACGTCGTTTTGAGGCATGGCTCAGGAGAGACACGCCTCGCACTCGAGAACTGCGGACACTACCCGTCGAGAACCAACGCTTCCCGAACGGCACAACTTTTCCGTGTCGAGCTCCCGCGAGGCCTTGGTAATGTTCGGTACTACTTGAAGGCGGTCGACGGCCANNACTTCGAGCCGCAGCTTGGCGCGAGGCTGCCGGCCTTCCCGGGCTGTCCGCACGCCGGAGCTTTCTGGGCAGGCGGACGACTGGCATCTGCTCGGGTGCAATCGACTCTTTCAGATTAGGATCGACTACCGATTCCCAGAACTCATCGGCCGCACCGCAGGCATTCATAACGATGGGCTCACCGCGCGAAGTGAAAGGCAGACCGTTTTCCAAAGGGACTCCCAATTGGGGCGCCAAGTCCGACCGTAGCAATGCCCTGAATTCACCGTTGGTTTCTATTGTAACGTAGTGCTCGCGAATGAAAATTCGAGCGTCGTGCCATTCATCGAGTGGATCCCCACCCATACCCTTGTAGTAGTCCGAAATCAGTATTAGTGCGGGCCTGCCTCGCTCTAAGTCACTCAAATATCGGTCTGCAAGAGGACCCTCGCGAAATCGCATGGGATCATAGCCGCGGTTGCAGGTGTTGGTATTGACCGTCGTAACATTGGTTAGGTCCTTGAAAACGGGCCCCGGTGCCCAGCGGTGACAATGCTCGTACACGCCCCAAGCGGACCACCCCCAAGCCAATACGGTGTCGTGGAGTCCCAAGTGAGGTTCGATTCGCGAGCACAGCTCCGCAACGCGATCGTCATTGCTTTGCATGAAACGAGTTTGCCAGATCAAGCGTTGCAGACTGACCAGTGTCGCCGCAGCCCCAATCAGAAACGACGCAGCAGCCGCGCGCCCGTGCCATTGGCTCAAATGAACGACGAAGCGACCGACGACGCTCGAAGGTCGCATGACCAAAATAGCGTACGCCGCCCATAGCGGTGCGTTGTCGTGGGCAAAGAACCTGAGAGTGAGTGTAATACCAATTAGGACGGCAATCCCGAAGGTCCACGCAACGTAGGCGAGCTTGCGCTTGTCCCGCGCGCGTGAAAATCGACCCAGCGGAATGATGGCCAGCGACAGAAGGATATGTCCAAACGGAAGTTGTTCCGGTAAGCACTGAAGCCCTATGAAAGTGGCGGGCCAGCGCCCACCGGCTCCTGTCACAATCGAGGTAACCGAGTCGCTCGCGTAACGACGCACGTTCGCGTAGCCTGAAATCACCGCATCGAGATTGCCATTTTGCGTAAATGGCAATCCAACGAGCAGTAGGACCATCACAGTACCCACAAGTGAGGCCGCGAGCAACAGCGCAACTCGACTCCACTTGGCTTTGCGCACTTCGACCAAACTCGCAACTGCGAAGAGCAGCAACAACGATGCTGCAGACGGTCGTATCAGAACGGCCAACGTGAGAAGTGCTCCTGCTCCCCACCACAGGCTCGTGAAAGATCGAGCTTTTGACGACACTAACGCTTTTGCAACGCAACCCGCGGCTAGAGTTAGCGGTAGCGTCATCCAAAACGAATAGTTGATGTCACCTTCCGCCGCTAGAATTGCGCCTCCTGCGTGCAATAGTGCAATCCAGTTCTGCCATCGTTTGCCCCAGCAACAGCCCCCTAACCAGCCCGTAGCCAGGGACGTTGCCGTAGCCCAAACTATTGAGAAGGCCCAGATCGCACGCATGCCGCCCAGCGCTAACCAGGGAGCAAATAGGATGAAGGCACCCGGAGGCTTAATCTCGATTGAATCGACATAGGGCAATCGGCCCGCCAGGAGCAGACGCGCGTTATAGACAATTCCAGCAACGTCTAGATTGCGAAATGCGGGATGCAGTACACCATGCAGATGAGCACCGGTGTGACAAAGCAGCAAGAACAGCGTCAAACCAACAATGCTGCGCCTGTGCTTACGATCACGCTCGGAGGGCGCGATCCCGAATATTCGCGACAGGTAGTCGAATCTCGAATTGACGGTTGTCAATGAGGAGCTCACGGCCGTATCAACGCCCGCAGGGTGGAACCTCACGCGAACCGATCGCGCCAGGCATTCACCGAGAGCCGGCAGGCGCTCGGCCCATACCACGGAAAACGTTTGCGTCTATCCCAGGCCGGGCAGCACGCTGATCTCAACCACCCTGACGCCGTTGATACGCTGGCGTGTCCCAATCAAGGTCGACTTCACCGCCCGGAAACGCAATTCGGTCTCGAATTGCCGGCGCACTCCCCAGGTGGGCGGCCGCCGGTGACGAATGCGCTTGCTTCTTGGCGGTCGCATACACCGTTGATTCTTGCCGCGCGGGCGCGCGGGGCGCGGACGCAAAACTCTCTTGAACGACTGCTCCTCGGGAATTACCGCGTCGTGCCATTTGCGCGACTTCCAGGGGCGCTTCTACTTCCGCTTGACCAAAACCGGTGGCTATGACGGTTACCTTGATCGCGTCTCCCATGTTCTCGTCGATGCTGGCACCGAATATGATGTTGGCATCTTCGTGGGCCTGTTCCTGAATCAGGGCGGCAGCTTCTTGAATCTCACGCATCTTCATTTCTGGCCCGCCAACGACGTTGATGAGGACGCCGGTCGCCCCGTCGACACTAATGTTATCGAGCAGTGGCGAGGCAATCGCTTGTTCGGCTGCCAGCCGGGCCCGACCCTCACCCTTTGCCATTCCAGTGCCCATGAGCGCACGACCCATCGCCGACATGACGGTACGCACGTCTGCAAAGTCTACGTTGACGATTCCATCCAACGTAATCAGGTCGCTGATGCCACGCACCGCCTGATAGAGGACTTCGTCGGCCTTCCGGAACGCGTCAACGAACGTCAATTCGTCGTCGGCCAACGCCAGCAATTTCTCGTTTGGTATCGTGATTAGCGTATCTACGTGTTCGGAGAGCATTTGAATGCCCTGGTCGGCGCGGCGCAGGCGCTGCTTGCCTTCGAATCCGAATGGCTTCGTGACAACACCAACGGTCAACGCCCCTTCTTCCCGGGCTAGCTGCGCAATGACCGGGGCGGCGCCGGTACCAGTGCCCCCACCCATGCCCGCGGTTATGAAGACCATATCCGCCCCGGTGATGAGCTCCTTCAGACGAGTCACATCTTCGAGAGCTGCCTTGCGGCCGCGCTCTGGATCCGCTCCGGCTCCAAGACCACGGGTAATTCCGGACCCAATGGCGACTTTTTCTGCCGCCGAGTTCGAATTGAGGGCCTGAACGTCAGTATTTAC